>JACDGI010000292.1 GCA_013821665.1 Anaerolineae bacterium | reverse complement strand
CAGCCAGACGTGGTGCTGATGGATGTGCAGATGCCGCACATGAATGGCATTGAAGCCACCGCGCAAATTACGCAGAACTTCCCCGGTGTCAAGGTTATTCTGCTAACGACCTTCGATTATGACGAATATGTCTTTGATGGTATACGGGCAGGGGCGCAGGGTTATGTACTCAAAGATACCCCTGCCACCGATTTGTTGGATACCATCAAACGCGTCCAAGCCGGTGAAAGTATTATTCAGGCCAACTTAGCCATTCGGCTGATTAAGAACTTTAGTCAGCAGCGCACCGAATTACAGGCCGATGCCTTGAGTACGCGTGAGACCGAGGTGCTGCGTCTACTAGCTGACGGTTGGAACAATAAGATGATTGCCACTCATCTCGTCTTGACCGAGGGCACCATCAAAAACTATGTCTCGAATATCCTTAGTAAGCTGCACGCCGCTAACCGCACCCAAGCTACCAACATCGCCCGTAAACAAGGCTTGATTGAGTAGCGAACCGCACCCCATCGCCTTGCATTTTCGTTTTGCCTTAGCTCCCTCCCTCGTTTACGGGGGAGGGTTGGGGTAGGGGTTCTCATTTCTTTCAACAATCTACTGTGACATGCTCTCGTCTAATGTGCCCCTGCCGCCAATCTAATACCCCCCCCAAATCAAAAATCCCCACTTCACAGCGGGGATTTCTTTTATTGATTACGAATCTACAGTTTCACTCGCACAACAGCAACTAGGCCGTTGTTTCTTGATACTCCGGCAGATTCTTCAAAGTCGCCGCGCTGACGTTCAAATGAACCTCGTCCTCTTGAATATCATGAATCCATGTGGTCGGCACCAGTTTGTGATCCTTGAAAATGAGACCCGCCGAAATCAAGAAATGGCTTGCGCGATCATTTTCTGATTGGGTAAAGACCCGATCCACATTACCGACATGTTGGTCGTCATCACTGATGACTCGTGCGCCTTCTTTAAGGGCAACCGTATCCTCAGGAATGTTTTTCTCGGTTTCACTGCGGTACGGCTGTTGGTTGACATAAGCCTGTGCATAGTCAGGATAGGAAAGCGAACCTGCTAGCGGCTGGTTCCAGTAGAAAGGCATAGCCCAACCTGCCGGATATTCGGCTGCGCGTGCTTCCGTTTCATCCAACGGCACGTAATGGACTTCCTCGAAGGGAGACAGCTTATCAAGGTCAGTTGCATCTTGGCGCAGCGTCACCTTGTCCTCGGTAGCCGAAGCGACTAAATCCAGCGGAATAATTTTGTCTTCGCTGAACAGAAATCCCTTGCGGACGACAATGTGCGTGACTTCTTTGGTTTTGGGATTGAGTACGACCCGATCCATGCTGCCAACACTTTTACCATCGTAGGTGGAGACATTGGCTCCCTGTTTGAATTGCATTTTAATGTTCCTTTCGTATTCCATAGAACTTTTAGCAAGACACGGGAGGTTGGAACCATCACCCTACTTTTTGTGGTGTTACTAACCTTCTGTCTACATCTCTAATATTAGACACATTCATTCCCTTACCCCTGAGCCATACAGTTACATTTGTGAGCCAATACAGCACATACCCCTATAGGACAAACCACCTGTGTAAGCACAGAAATGTTCATAATGAACTTATCTGCCGATTATCCACCAATTACCTTGTAGGGAAGAGGCACGCCTCTTTCACATATTTTGTAGGGGCGTAAGATCTTGCGCCCTCTAAAGACCTCCAAATATCATCTACAACCCGACCTCAACATCTCTTCGTTCAGCCCACCATTCAGGTTAGAAAACTCGAACCAAATTGTATTGACTTGTATGAATTTTTGTTCTAAAATAGGATTAGAGATTGACTCACTTTGGAGAGTGCCGCATGTCATTCACTGCCCCTAATCGACCACATAAAACGCCAATAAATCATAATGTTTTGCCGCTTTTTCTTCGACTAATAGCTGGTGACTATAGACTGACGACTATTTCAGCAGCGGCATACCGCAAATGGCGGCGGTGGCATTAGCTGAGCGATCCGCCATTTCAGCGGCAACAGCCGAGCCTCCCGCCGCCACAAAATGCCAATTCGGCGGATTGCTCCCTCACATCCGCCGCACAATTCAGCGGAAATATTGCACAAATTGCATTAAATGCCATAAAAACTGCAACAATTACAACATTTGATCGTCAATTGACTTCTGAGTACTAAATAACCTGAGTTATGGATAAACGGTTTATTTTGAACGAATCAGTATTATTTCTGTTTTTATTCCCCTCGCCAAAGCATTGGAGAGGGGTTGGGGGTGAGGTTTCTGAGCGAGAATATCCTTATCCATAACTGGCTGTTAGATAATATGGAATTGTGTTTGCCGACCGTCCAAGTACACCGCACCTTTTTCCGTAAAAACCGCATCCTGTTCCAGTGGGAAAGCAACTTCTTGGCCGCCCCATTCCGGCACGGGGCAGGTAACGCCTAATTCAACGGTGTAGCAGGTATCATAATTCATCACCACCTCGCCACGTCCCCCGCAGTTGACCTGCTCCCACGGTAAGCCCATCAACGGGCCGGGTTCGTGCAAATAATGGCTGAGCGAATGGGAGTAAATCTTGGGTTTAGCGATGCCACTTTCACGGGCAGTATTGAGTGCGCGGGTCAAAATCTCATTGCCGGATAAGCCTTGCTGCCACGATGCGGTGAAAATATCCTGTAAGCGATTTGCTTCTGCCATGCCGTTCAGTAAACCTTGCGGGACACTTGTTTCGCCCGGACGCAGCACATAAGCCAACTCTTGATGGTCGGTAATCAACCGTAGATATTTGAAGCCTACGTCACAGTGGATCATATCGCCAGCACGGATGACGTTATCCGTTTCGCCCCAGCGAGCGCGATTTTCTGGCCCGCGCATAAAGCGGAAGAACGCCGGAAACGACACTGGCAATCCGAGGTCGGTGGTTTGCTGCCAGTACCACCAGCGCAAATCCTCCGAAGTTGTTACCCCCGGCGTAACCACTTGGCTGGAGAAGCAGGTTTTCATGATGTGATGGGCAATCGCACAGGTATGTTGGTACAACTCCAACTCGGCTGGCAAGCGTGACTCAAGCCAGCGGATCGCCAATGGCTCAGCCGATTCGAGCCGGTTAGTGAAGTTTTCACCCAGTGCCGTCACCAACTTTTGCTTGAGTGCTGCTGTTAAACCGTCTGCCGCCCAGATCACATCCGACTGGTTAATGCCGATGCGTCGCGGATTGCGTTCCTCGACCACACGTCGTAATGTCGCCCATTGATCCTCGGCGCTGTCCAGCCCCCAGATCGTCGTCATCAAGCCTTGCATATTGGTGATCGAAATGTTCAGACGCTCGACACCCTTTTCCTCACCCGCATCGTAGAAAACGACCATCTGCAAAATAGGTGCCCAACATTCCCACTGGATAATCGTATTAAAAACCGGATCGTGGTTATCCTCGTAGCAGATCGTAATCCACATGTCGAAGCCGGTCTCACGCATGATCGCTGGTAATAACTTTTCGAAGCGTTCCGCCAGTAACTTATTGACCACACGCGCTTGATCACGAACGCCCATAACCGCTGGACCTTGATACGAGTTTTGCATATGAAGCCCTCAATTTCGGAATTGAATACGCGGATCGAGCGAGGTGTAAAGCACATCCACCAGAATATTGGCACCCACCAGAAACACCGAATACAACACGGTCACACCCACCAACAGGTTATAGTCGCGGGTCGTAACGCTGGTGACGAAGGTATCACCTAAACCGGGAATCGCGAAAACCAATTCGACCACGAACGTCCCTGTTAATACCGCGGCCAATAACGGCCCAAGAATCGTAACCACCGGAATCAGGCTGTTGCGCAAGCCGTGCCCATAGATGATGCTGCGCTCATGTAAACCTTTAGCTCTTGCGGTTCGAATGTAATCCTGGTTCAATACCTGTAACAGACTGGCTCGTGTCAAACGGGCGATACCTGCCGCCATACCCATCGCCAGCGTCACGACCGGCAGAAAAGCCGTCAAGAAATAATGTCCCGGATTCGCCTGTGGCCCGGCAATCCACGCATAAGGATCGACTACCGGAAAGAGCTTAAGCTGCACGGCAAAAACGATAATCAGTACCGGCCCAATCACGATATTGGGTACAGCACGCCCAACCACTGCGAAGAACATCGCGATGTGGTCGGTAGGCCGGTTGTGGTTGACCGCCGCTAGAACGCCCAACGGGATTCCGGTAATGATCGCAGTCGCAACCGCCATCACACCGAGTGCCATCGAGATCGGCAGTTTGCTAGCGATAATCTCACCCACCGGTCGTCCACGATTGGTCACACCCAACGATGGGCCGAAATCCAGCCGTAGCAAATTAAAGAGGTAATTTCCAAACTGGCTTTGGAACAGGTCGGAATACAGGACACTACGCGTTGTCGTGCGAATAGTGGGTGTCACTGGCAAGGTCGCGGTGTCTACATTGGTGTACAGCGCAATCGCGTTGGTGATTTGTTCAGCAATAGTGGTATCGGGATTGATTCCCTTGATCGCAGTGAGGTCACTCAGGAGAGTAGGAATCTCTGCCCTTGTTACCCCCTGTTCGTCATAGAGGATAATGCGCCGCGTCACCTGATCCATCAATCGCACGTTATTCGGCGGTGCTTCTATTACTCGAAAAGTATCAGCAAGCATTTGCAAGACTTCTCGCATCTTCGGCTTCAGGCTGACGATTTCAACACGCTCACTCACTGGCTCGTCCACATAATGCAGCAGTGACCAATCGAGTGATGAGCCGGGCAGGTTCAGCAATAACGGTCGATCAAGACCGTAGTATTTTTTCATCGCTGCGATGACTTCTTTAGTTTGCGCCCGTTGCCCGCTGGCGACAAACGGGCCGCCGGGGATGGCTCGGATCATCAAAAAGGAAACTAGAACAATCATGAAAAGTACCGGCAAACTGCCCAGAATCCGTCGCGCGATATAACTGACCAATCCTGATAGACCGAGTAAAGAGCGCACCAATGGCATCTCTACTTCCCTCCGCTCAAAAGTTTTTCGGATACCCAACCGGGCAGGTTGTTGCAGGTGATTTGATAGTAGGTCACGCTATCGACCTGCTGCACGGCTTCGATGGTGACAACCGTAGCCGCATAACAGGCGGCGTTGGCGACACGATTGCTACGGGATGGCGGTTCAGGCCGCTCGGTAATATATAGCGGAGCGATGCCCGTTGTGACCACCGAGACTTTCTCACCAATAGCGTATTTACTGACGAAGTTAGGTGTTGGTACTGCGACTGTTGGGATAGGTGTTATCGTCGGTCGAATAATCAGCGTGTCACTCGACCAACAGGCCAACGACATTAAACTCAAAATAGCCGTAACCATGAGCGGGATTAAGCGCGAGAAACGAGAAGGCATGTCTTACAACCCTCGCATATGCGGATCAAGCGCGTCCCGCAGACCGTCACCTAGAAAGTTAAAAGCCAATGTGGTCAATGCCAGCGCGATACCGGGGACAATGATCAGGTAGGGCAGCGAGGTCAGGCTCTGGCGACCGGCATTAATCATATTGCCCCAGCTTGGCGTGGGTGGTTCGACCCCTAAACCGATGAAGCTCAGGAAGGCTTCGGTAAATATATAGGCGGGAATTTCGAGCGTTTCAGCGACGATCAACGGGCCGGTGATATTGGGGAGCAAATGAAAAAAGATGATACGGAAATCACTGGCACCGAGGGCGCGGGCTGCCTCCACAAATTCGCGGTTTTTGTAGGATAGAATTTGCCCGCGTACCAGCCGCGCCATGTTAATCCAACTCAGGGCACTCAGCGCGATGAACAGGAAAAACAACCCGCCCATACTCTTATCAATTCCAATCAGAGTTTGGGCAATTCCGGGCACCTTATCTTGGTCAAGTGACTTGAAAAAGGTCTGAAACAGGATCACCAAAACGAGGCTAGGGATGCCGTACAGAAAATCCACAAAGCGCATCATAGTATTGTCGATGCGACCACCATAATAGCCGGAAATAACCCCGTAGATCACACCGAGGACCATGCTCGATGTCGCACCGACGACGGCCACCGCCAGTGATACTTGCGTACCATAAACGGTGCGGCTTAGTACATCGCGGCCTAATGCATCCGAACCGAACACGAAACAAAACTGCGGTGCGCCCGGTGGATACGGCTTTTGATCCGGTTGGAGTGTGGCACATGAAAGCGGCGGCACCAGTGACGATCCCCGATGCTGGTCGTTTATGCCTTCAATGAGACCTGTACTACGGAGTAAATCCGCCGAAAAAGCCATGACAACCAGCATGATGATAAACACGAGGCCAAAGACCGCCAGCTTATTACGCGAGAGTTGATACCACGCGTCGCCCAGCGCTGTACGCCGCTTTGTGCTGCTATCTGCATTGCCTAGTAGAACAGG
Source organism: Anaerolineae bacterium (assembly GCA_013821665.1). Taxonomy (GTDB): domain Bacteria; phylum Chloroflexota; class Anaerolineae; order Aggregatilineales; family Phototrophicaceae; genus CFX2. The sequence continues at coordinate 2,856 of JACDGI010000292.1, read as the reverse complement.
TTGTGCTGCCTTGGCTTGTGACATGAATACAACCTATTTCTGGCGGATGACTTTTTCTAAACGGGGCAGCGAAACGTCGTAGCGATACGGCACGTTGATATGCCCATCATTGAACAGCTCAAAATCATGTTGGAGGCCAAGCGCCTTTAGCTTGTTGGACATGATGCGCGTGCCCACCGGGAAATTCAGCTCATCCCACAAACCGCAGTCCAGATAGATATAGTTCATCTGCTTCCACGCGGCGATATTTTCCGTTTGGTCAATCATCCGTACTGGATCCCATGCCAGCCAACGCTGCCACACATCTTCGCGTAACGCACCGGTTTCCATATCAATCGGCATATCAAAGCCGCGATGCGCTGCCGGATTTGGCGCATAAGCCGCCCCATAACACAACATGCCCAGCAGTGAGAAAAATGGATCGTGAGATTTGGGCTTAATCGTCGGGATTTGCTCGATAAAGCCTTCTAACCCATTAAAGCGCAGCAAATTCGCGTGCATCTTGGCGAGATCGGGTAGCAATCCAAACTCGAAATAAATATCACCGCTGTGCGATGCTACCGCGCTAAAAATTTCAGGATGGCGCATACTTTGCACCATCGCGCCATAACCGCCGCTGCTCTTGCCGGTGATAGCACGGTGTTCGCGGATCGGTAGTGTACGGTAAGTTGCATCCACATAAGGGATCAGTTCTTCAATAAAATAATCTTCATATTGGCCGAGTGCCGAGGAATTAATGTATTGTGCGCCACCAAAAATCGTCCAGCAGTCCGGCAGTACAGCGATTACCGGTTCCATCGCACCGCTGCTAATAAGACGGTCAATGCGTTCGGGGAACGATTCGCCCCATGCCACCGGAGCCAACATCAAGGGACCGCTGCCACCATGCCCCGCCAGCACATAAATAACCGGATAACGCTTGTCGGTGTTCTCGTCATAACCGGGCGGCAAATACACGGGTAGCATTCGCTCAGTAGCATCACCGGGTAAATTGCCCTGTAAAATCTGGCTCTGTAGGTAAGGTGTATCGACACGTCCATTGAGGCGCATACTAAAATCTCCACAATTAAAAATGTTCGTTTGCAGGGGTACACGGTTATGTACCCCTACGGCGAGTATTAATGATGTTCGAGTGCGATCTTCGCCTGATTTATCCCTTCACCTCACGGCCTACTTTGAAGTTTGCGAGTGTGAGGTGAAAGGGGATAAACAAAGTTGTGCAGCACTTAGGATGACTTATGGATTTTGTCCTGTGCTGCCTTGTCGATGGTGTACCAATCCCAATGTTCGCCGCCGACTTGACCGTCGGTTTCGATTGGGCCAGTGATATACGTTTGGTAAAGCGCATAGGCTGAAGCGAGGCGAATCGGTGCGATGGGCATTAGTCCATCCTTGCCGAAGAACATTTCCTCGATCTGGGCGTACATATCCTTGCGCTTGGCCGGGTCGGTTTCCTCGCGCGCCTTTTGGATCAAATCATCAACCTCGGAGCAGGGGCGCGAGGTGAAAGCGTTATCGACATCGCACTTGATGATGTCACCGTCATAGTTGTTGGGATCAGGATAGTCCGGCCCCCAACCAATCGGATGCCATTCGGGGCGCTTCGCCATATCGTTGGTGCTGCTGATGACCGGGATCATGTTGCTGAAGTCTTCGATGACTTCGTTCTGGAACAAAGCCGGATCGCAGCCGAGAACCGTTGACCACGCCTTAATCAGGAATTCAACATAGTTTGTGCGTCGACCGGGCTGAGAAACCGAATGGATTTCGGGTAAACCCTTACAACCGGGATAGGGACTCTTGGCAAGTTCAGCTACCGCGTATTCAGGGTCGTAGCCCACACCAATTTGATCGACTGGCGGCGCACCGGGAATTGAGGGCGGGATCAAGTGAATAGTGGGTGTACCTAAACCACCCGCAGCATCCTTGATAATGGCTTCACGGTCGATGGCAGCGCTGAAAGCACGGCGCACATGCACATCATTGAAGGGCGGCTTGCCGTTGTTAAAACTCAGGTAATCAATGCCCACGCCGTTGATAAACAACAGTTGGTCTTTAAGGGCTGTATTCGCAACTAATCCGCTGGTTTCCTCGGCTGGCAAACTGCCCGAGCGAACCATATCGAGCTGTCCGTTCAAATAGGCCGAAAGGAGCGTGCTGTTATCGTTAATAACCAGAACTTGTACGCGGTCAATGTTACCGGGGCCGCGTAGATCCTTGGGCATAAATGGATTGCGAATAAGGGTGCGGCCTACACCGGGAGTCACGGTATCCGCAAGGAATGGGCCATCTGACCACGCATTTTCGGGGTCAATCCATGCCGCGCCAAAGGTATCAATCTGTTCGGCGGGAACTGGTCGCAGTGTCCATAAACTGGCGACTGCCGGGAAAAAGCCCGTCGGTGAGACCAGTGTGAAGGCAACAGTATGGTCGTCAATTGCCTTGACTCCAACCCCTTCAAATAATTCTTTGGTGGGCGCGGCGCTGTCAAGCACGGCCTTGCAACCGGCGATAAAGCTGGCGGTGACCGGGCCATAGCTGCCGCCAAGTGTCGCATTACAAGCGCGGCGTGTACCCGTAACCACATCTTCAGCCGTCACCATACGCATGACCTTGGCTTCCTGTGTTTTGGGATTCCAACTGACCCACGGCACATCATCACGCAGCTTGAACGTCCATGTAAGGCCATCGGCACTAGTTGACCATTCGGTAGCAAATTCAGGCCGGACTTCAGCCGTCTCCGGTGATAAATCAGTCAGACCAAGGAAAATATTATCGACCCAACGAACTGAAATGGTGCTGCCTGCCAGTTGCGGATCACGCTCGACAGTGAGATCGCCATCGTGCGTGTAATAG
>JACDGI010000291.1 GCA_013821665.1 Anaerolineae bacterium | reverse complement strand
GCGCATGGAACCGTAATCCACGTCCGTTTGAGATTCTGCGTAAGCTGCAAGCCGAGGGCAAAATCCGCGCGATTGGCGTCTCGACACCGGAGCAGGATCAAAACTCGGTGATCGATCTGATGCGTGGCGGTTGGATTGATACGGTACAGGTGATTTACAATATTTTTGAGCAAGAGCCAGCGGCGGAACTGCTGCCGGTGGCGCAGGAAACCAACGTGGGCATCATCGTGCGGGTGGTGTTTGATGAGGGTTCGCTGACGGGCAAATTTACACCCGAAACCAAATTCGCAGCCGACGATTTCCGTAACAGTTATTTTGAAGGCGACCGGATGGAACGTGCTGTCAAACGGGCGGATAAGGTCAAGGCGGACATTGCGGACAGTGGATTGTCGCTGGCACAGGTGGCGATCAAATTCGCGCTGATGCATCCAGCCGTGAGTACGGTGATTCCGGGTATCCGCAACGTGGCACAGGCCGAAGCCAACACGGCAGTTTCGGACATCGCACCGTTATCCGACGCGTTGATGCTGAAGCTGCGGGAACACAATTGGATGCGCGGCTTCTGGTACGGCGGGAAGTAGAAAATACGGATTTAACCACCGAGAGACAGAGATTAAAAGCGAAAGGTCATCAACAGATGGCCTTTTTGTATGTAAGGCGATATTGCATCAAGAAGGTATTGATAGAGCAATCAATATTTCATCAACCAAATACACAGGTTTCCTGAATATTCCTGAGTGCTTTTCGGCTGGAAACAGGTGAAAAAACCCAATCTTGATCTTTTCTTGCTGTGACTCTGAAAAATTTTGACACGTTCTTGACGACCCTTAAGAAGTAATTGCTCTAAGATTGATTGTCGCATACTTCAAGGAATGATTATGACAATACGTGATGTTCGAGAACGGTTTGAAGAGAGAGTTATTGGCAAGCGCCTGAGTACGGCAGATATTGCTCATCAGACGGCACCAAACTTTATCGCTCTGGCTGTTCTCGCTAGTGATGCAATGTCTTCGGTCGCATACGCCACTGAAGAAATTCTGATTATTTTGAATACCGCCGCCATTAGCGGGTTTGCAATCGTTGGTTTCCAGGGCAACGCCATTTCGATCCCCATCGCGATTGCGATTGCACTGCTGATCGGCATTGTGACGGTTTCGTACCGCCAGACCATTTTCTCCAATCCGGCAGGTGGTGGTGGCTACCGCGTGGCGAAGGAAAACCTCGGCGAAGAAATGGCGCAGGTGACCGGCGCGGCGCTGCTGACCGATTACATTTTGACGGTGGCGGTCAGCATCAGCGCAGGTGTCGCCAACGTCATCAGCGTGGCTCCGGCGCTGACACCTTTCCGTGTCGAAATTACGGTGGGCATCATCCTGTTTATGACGTTCATCAACCTGCGTGGTGTCAAGGAAAGCGCTCGGTTGTTCTCCATCCCGACATATTTCTTCCTCGTCACAATGGGTATCACGCTGGTCGTCGGCTTCATCAAACTGCTGACCGGCACACTGCCCAGCGTCACAGACGTTCAAGCTATTCAGCACAACGCACTGGAACCGGTTACACTGCTCCTGATTTTACGTGCGTTCTCGTCGGGTTGTACGGCGCTAACGGGAATCGAGGCCATATCCAACGATACCCAGTTATTCAAGCAGCCACGCGCCAACAACGCGGCCAAGACACTGGTAGTCATGACGACTATCCTGATCACCTTCTTCTTGAGCATTACCATTCTGGCAAATGCGGTCCACGCTGTGCCGTCGCTTGACGAAACCATTATCAGCCAGCTTGCGCGGACGGTTTTTGGCACTCAGGGTGTCGGGCACTTCCTGTATATCTTGACGATTGCCGGTGCTTTCGGCGTGTTGTTCATGGCGGCTAACACACCATTTGCTGACTTCCCGCAGTTGGCCGCGCTCCACAGCGGTGACGGCTTCCTACCGCGTCAATTGACCTATCGTGGTCGGCGTTTGGTCTATACATGGGGTGTGCTGACTTTATCCACAAGCTCGATTGCGCTGGTCATTATCACCGGGGCTATCGTCACCAACCTCATTCCGTTGTATGCCATCGGTGTATTCTTGGGCTTCACCATTAGCCAAACGGGTATGGCTCGCCGTTTCTATCGCACCGGTAAGCTCAAAGCAGGCGAATTCGCGTGGGGCCTCGAAACAAAAATCAGCTACGATCCGAACTGGCGCATTAAACTGATTACATCAGGCGTGGGTGCCGTAGCAACCTTCGTGGTGATGATCGTGTTCATCATTACCAAGTTCACCAGTGGCGCGTGGTTTATCGTGCTGCTGATCCCGACACTGGTGTGGGTCTTCTTCCAAATTCACCGCCACTATAAGGAAACGGCTGCCCGGTTGCATCTGGATGACACGCCCAAGTTTGAGCAGAAACCGATCATCTTCAATCCAGCCATCCATAAAGATGTGGCGATTTACTTCTGCGATACATGGTCGAAGCTGTCAGTAGCGGTCGTGGAAGCCATCCTCAAGCGTGGTTTGCCACTGAAGATTGTTCACATTGATGTGGATCCCAAGCGCGGTAAAGCATTTGCCAAACGTGCCCACGAAATCATCGAGTTGAACGGTTGGGACGAAGGCACGGTGCAGATCATTGAAGACCAATATCGTGACCTGTACCACAGCGTCGCCACCATTTTGGAAGACATGCGCGAGAAGTATCCGGATGTGCATTTTGATGTGTATATTGGTGCCCTGCGCACACGCTTCCCCTTCAGTATGCTGCACATGTCCACTGACCGCTTCTTGCGCGATGCCATGATGGAAGTAGATGATGCGGCGCTGAACATCAAACAGCTTGATGTTGATACACTGCCGCTGCCTCCGGGCTTCAAAGTGACATTCGAGCATGTGGCGGATCATCACGACGAAAGTGGAGAGCCGCATCCACATAGTGCCTGAGTAACAGGCAGCCCTGTTTTATCCACGCCCTTCAGCAAGTCATTGTTGAAGGGCGTTTTATTTTCCGTTTTTAGGCGTATTGATATTTGATACCACACGGATTTGCGACTCATCGGACTCGTAAACGGTTATAAATCGGGCTGCTGGAAATAAGGTCAAAAGGCTAGCGTCAGATAGCTTTTTTGTATGCTTATAAATTGTTCGATCAAGAGAATATTGATAACCCCAATCAAAATTTTATCAGCCGAATATACGGGTTTCCTAAATATTACTCAGTTCTTTTCGGCTGGAAAGAAGGGCAAAGCAAAAATCTTGATATTTTCTTGATGTGACTCTGAAAAATTTTGACACGTTCTTGATAACCCTTAAGACGTTCTTGATCTAAGATTGGTTGTCGCTTACTTCAAGGAAAGACTATGACAATACGTGATGTTCGGGAACGATTTGCAGAAACCGTCATTGGCAAACGGCTTAGTACATCTGAAATCGCTCATCAAACGGCCCCCAATTTTATTGCGCTGGCTGTTCTCGCTAGTGATGCCATGTCTTCAGTCGCTTATGCAACTGAAGAAATTCTGATTATATTGAACACCGCCGCCATTAGCGGATTTGCAATCATCGGATTTCAAGGTAACGCCATTTCTATACCGGTAGCGCTTGCAATCGCGCTGCTGATCGGTATCGTCACAGTTTCGTACCGCCAGACAATTTTCTCGAACCCGGCAGGTGGCGGTGGCTACCGTGTGGCAAAGGAAAACCTCGGCGAAGAAATGGCGCAAGTGACCGCTGCCGCGTTGCTGACCGATTACATTTTGACAGTAGCGGTGAGCATCAGCGCAGGTGTGGCTAACCTCATCAGCGTGGCTCCGGCGCTGACTCCCTTCCGTATCGAGATTACGGTTGGAATTATTCTGTTCATGACCTTCATCAACCTGCGTGGTGTCAAGGAAAGCGCAAGACTGTTTTCCATCCCGACCTACTTCTTTTTGTTGACAATGGGAGTGACGCTGATTATCGGTATTATCAAGATGCTGACAGGGACGCTAGACGTCGTAACCAATGTGCGGGCTATCCAACATGATGTACTAGAGCCAGTGACTGTCCTGTTGATTCTACGGGCATTCTCGTCCGGTTGTACCGCGCTGACGGGCATCGAGGCCATCTCGAATGACACGCAGTTGTTCAAAGCCCCTCGCGCCCAAAATGCTGCCAAAACATTGGTGGTCATGTGTGTGATCTTGATTACGTTCTTTCTCAGCATCACCATTTTGGCGAACGCTGTCCACGCGGTTCCATCGCTTGACGAGACCATTATCAGCCAGCTCGCCCGTACCATATATGGGCAGCAGGGTATCGGACACGTCATCTATATTCTGACGATTGCCGGAGCGTTCGCGGTGCTGTTCATGGCGGCTAATACGCCTTTTGCCGACTTCCCGCAACTGGCGGCACTGGCGAGTGGTGACGGCTTCCTGCCGCGCCAACTGACCTATCGTGGTCGGCGTTTGGTCTATACATGGGGGGTGTTGACACTCTCGATTAGTGCTATCGCGCTGGTCATTATCACGGGCGCAATCGTCACCAACCTGATTCCGTTGTACGCCATTGGTGTATTTCTAGGTTTCACTGTCAGCCAAACGGGTATGTCGCGGCGTTTCTGGCGAGCCGGCAAGCTCAAAATGGGTGAATTTGCATGGGGGCTGGAAACGAAAATCGTTTATGACCCCAATTGGAAACTCAAACTTGCCACATCAGTGATCGGAGCCATTTCGACTTTTGTAGTGATGATCGTATTCATCGTTACCAAGTTCACCAATGGCGCGTGGTTTATCGTGCTGCTGATTCCGACACTGGTGTGGATTTTCTTCCAAATCCACAAGCACTATAAGGAAACGGCTGCCCGTTTGCGCCTTGATGACACGCCGAAGTTTGATCAAAAGCCGATTATCTTCGATCCGGCGATCCACAAAGATGTGGCGATTTACTTCTGCGATACATGGTCGAAGTTGTCGGTGGCAGTCGTCGAAGCTATCCTCAAACGCGGCCTGCCGATGAAGATCATTCATATTGATGTTGATCCCAAACGCGGTAAGGCCTTTGCCAAACGCGCTCATGAGGTCATCGAATTGAATGGTTGGGAAGAGGGTACGATGCAGATCATCGAAGATCAATATCGTGATTTGTACAACAGCGTCGCCACCATTTTGGAAGACATGCGCAAAGAATACCCCGATGTGCATTTCGATGTGTATATCGGTGCACTGCGGACGCGCTTCCCCTTCAGTATGCTGCACATGTCCACCGACCGCTTCCTGCGGGATGCCATGATGGAAGTGGATGATGCGGCGCTGAACATCAAACAGCTTGAGATTGACAGTCTGCCGTTACCTCCCGGCTTCAAGGTGACGTTCGAGCATGTGGCCGATCACCATGACGAAAATGGCGATCCACATCCGCAAAGTGCCTGAGTAACAGACAGCCCTGTTTTATCCACGCCCTTCATCAAGTCATTGATGAAGGGCGTTTTATTTTGCAGCCAATTTCAAATGGATATTTACCGTTAATTACGCTGACGCATTTTTTCTAGCTGAAATAATGAGCATCATCGGACGGCGAAGTTCGTCTTTCATACTTTCAATGGTCGCAAGCATTTCTTCACCCGGCTGCGGTTCTACGATGCCTGTTATTCCAAAGCCGCTTTGTAGTAAGGCGTTAACGTAGGTCGTGAGTGTTTTGTGATATTTAGTGACTTTTTCATCCAAGAAATTTGCTTCCCGCTTACCTTCGTAGAAATAGTTATCGATCGGAAAGTGCAGGATGTTTCCGTTGGAATCTCGGTGCCAATCCTGTGCACCATACGCCGTGAAAACGGGATGTTCTACTGAAAAGACAAACGCTCCATTGTCTGATAACCAGCTAAATACCTTGTGTGCGATATCGTCAAACGACTCTAAATAATGAAATGCGAGCGAACTCATTACGATGTCGAACGAAGATTCCGGAAATGCTGCATCCTCAATTGGCTGGCAGATATATTGGATTTCCTTGGATGTCTTTTCTGCCGCTACGGCCAACATTTTGTCCGAAATATCGATACCAATCACCGATTTGGCCCCATGTTCGATAGCATACTGACAATGCCAACCGTAACCACAACCGAGATCCAGCACGCGCTTATCTTGAAACTCCGGCAGCATCTTCTCTAACGTTTTCCATTCGCCTGCACCCTCCAATCCTTTGACTGAGCGGCGCATGCGACTGTATTTTTCGAAAAAGGTATTGTCGTTGTATATGTTTTGCTTCATTTTTGAATCCTTTTAGTGCAGTGGCAGTCTCGAACTATAATGCTCAGATTTATGAAACTTAATTATATCTTTGATAATGCTAACGACGATGGGAAATGAGGATTATGTTGGGCAACCTACAATAGGTGAAATTAATTCTTTACAGAGGATCAGACGAGAGGTTCCTTTGAGAGGCGTTATTCCTTCCCCGCTTTGCTGCTCTTGCCCTTCCGAGTTCGCCATCAGTATTTAAACCCGTTAGAATCGCCGGGGTGAAATGGATGTCGCCTGCCACGTAGCCCTTAAAGGAGCGGTTAATGATGTTGCATAGGGTCGATAACGGAAATTCGACGGCTGGTTGTACGGTAAGCGTCATGATTGACCTTTGGTTTCAGTAGCATCGTGTAACGTCTGTTGATGTTTTGAAAACACCCTTCATCATTTAGTGGATGAAGGGCGTTTTGTTTTTATATGGTGCGCGGACTAATGATCGCCATTTCCATTTTCAAAAGGAATCTTGGGGAAGCCACCACCAAAGGGTACATCAGGACGCTCATAATCACCCATCAGGGCACGGCGAAGGGGTGTTGTATGTTCCAAAAATTCGCTGTCAGTGCTATCCCGATCCGAACGACGCACCCACGGCGGGCTGTAAATAAAGTGCATGTTGTAGCGATCCCACGTCATGTTGTTGGGCATGGGCGAATGCCAGACACCGTTGTGGAAGAGCAGTACACTGCCGCGCTTGGCAAGTAGAATTTGCTGTATCGGGCAGGCGTAGATCTCTTTGCGCATCGAGGCGGGTAGATCAAGGGGGCTGCGATGGCTGCCGGGGATCAGGATCATATTCCCCATGAACGGCTGCGTTTGGTCGGTCAGGTGATAAGTGGCGCGGAGTTGCACCAGCGGCACCGGATAGGCCAGCTTCTTGAAGTCGTAAGCCCCCGACCCATCTTGATGCCAGCCGACGCTCTGGCTGCCCGCCCGTTGAGCCGTACACCATGCCGACTGCAATACAAAATTATCCCCATACAGCGCCCGCACCTTTGGCAGCAAAGCAGGATGGTCAATCAGGCTGGCAATCGCGGGTTCATGCTCGAAACCTTTACCGATTTGCAACCAGTTCTTGTCGCCTTGACTGGCGTGCAGACGCTTTGAGGCTTCAAGGGCTTCGTCACATTCGGCTTCGGTCAATACATCCTCAATGACAATGAAGCCGAAGCACTCGAACATGAACTGATCCATTTCGGTCATGACACCGGGTTTGGAAAGCGGTAAATCCATCTTTCTTTTCTTTCTCTTTTAAAGCTGATTTTATTTACGATCAAAACGGTAGTGTAACACTATTTGATGGCTTCGACAGGCGGTATTGGTCTTAAATAAACTGATAAAGCGTCAGGTTGGACTGTCCAAACTAGCCACAAATTCCACGACCTGATAGACTAACACCTGTTCTAATTTCATCATAAGTACGGGTTTGCCGATGGCAAACCCTCACCTGACAACGTGAGATATTATTATGATTCCACTGCGGCTTGAACTCAAAAATTTTCTGGCGTATCGCTCTCCCGATCCGCTGCGCTTCGATGGCATTCATCTGGCGTGTTTGATCGGCTCGAACGGCGCGGGGAAGTCGTCACTGCTGGATGCCATCACATGGGCACTATGGGGAACCGCGCGTGCCAAACGAGATGACGAACTGGTGCATATGGGGCAGACCGATATGATGGTGCAGTTGGACTTCGATCAGGAAGGCACGACTTACCGCGTCGTGCGTAAACGCTCTCGCAAAGGACGTGGAACCGGTGCGCTCGATTTGTTCTCGGTGATTGATGGGCATCCCAACACGCTGAGCGAACCGTCGATCCGCGAGACTCAAGAGAAGATCAACCGGCTGCTGCGGCTGGATTACGAAACCTTTACCAGTTCGGCTTTTTTGCAGCAAGGTAAGGCTGATGCCTTCACCACCAAAGCTCCGGCACAGCGCAAGCAAATCCTCTCGGATATTCTGGGTTTGTCGCAGTGGGAAAAATATGAGGAGGCGGCCAAGGAACGGCTTAAAACGCTGGCGAATGAGCTGGCGGTGATCGAGCAGCGCATCAAGGATATTGAAGAGGAGTTGGCAAAAGAGCCGCGCCTGAAACAGATTTTGGGTGAGGCGGAAGCCGCACAGCAGGAAGCCGAAGCCGCGCTCAAAATTGCCGAAGAAAAGTTGGCAGAAGTGGCCGATTCTCCAGCACAGATGAAAGCCGCACAGGAACGCAAAGCCGAAGTCGAGCGCCATCGCCGTGAACGTGAAAAAGATATGCAGGCGATTAGCAGCGACATCGTGCGGCAGGAAGCGCGCATCAAGGATTATCAGGCGGTGATTGAACGGCGTGATGAGATTGAAGCGGGCTACGCGGCACTGCAATCGGCGCGGGATGCGGATACGGCACTGGGAGACAAGCTCATCCAACTGAGCGATTTTGATGCGGCACGGCGCGATCTGGAAACGCGGCTGCGGGATGCACGGGCGGAATTGGAAAGTGAAGCCAGTGGTTACACGGCGCAAATCACCGAGCTACAACGAGCATTGGAACAGGCTGACGCGGAAGCGTTGAGCAACGTGCAAGCCGAAGTGACCGAGTTGCAAACCATTGAAGCCAGCCGTAATGGTCTGCAAGACCAGATGGCGACCATGAACGAAGACGGCGCATCACTGCGGAGTTTGCTCAAGACGCTGGAAGATGACGGTAAAAAGCAGGGCATCCGCATCGACCAGTTGAAGGCCACCAGCAGCGCCACCTGTCCCTTGTGCGGACAGCCGTTGGATGAGCAGCACCGTTTGAAATTGGTTGATGAACTAGAAGTCGAACTGGCGACGATGCGGGCGACCTACCGCGAACATCAGGAACGGTCACAGATTATCAAAGCCGAAACGGGTGGTTTTAGGACGCAGATCACGGAATGGGACACTGAACTCAAACGCTTGCAACCCTTGATGAAGCAGGTGGGCGAACTGCAAGCGCAGATGGATCGGGCAAACGAGGCCGAAACACGCCTGACGGAAATCAGCGCCAAAC
>JACDGI010000290.1 GCA_013821665.1 Anaerolineae bacterium | reverse complement strand
CCGCTGAATATCGCAGTGAGATGATCCGCGTTCTGGTGGCACGGGCGTTACGAGCCTTAGTTACTGGAACCGAACGATCATCTTGGCCGCAAGAACCCGCAATGCTGTGGGGGTCGGATGGTCGACAAGAATTGAGTGTGATGCGGCAGGTCGATGGTCAGCAGACTATCACCACGACCATCAATGGTGAACAGCGAACGATTTCCACCGGACAAGATAAGATCCTACTGCGATTTTTAAGGGATGATGTTGGACTGCCGGGGACGAAAGAAGGCTGTGCCGAAGGTGAATGTGGTGCCTGTACGGTGTTTTTGGACGGTGTGGCTGTTATGTCGTGTATGGTTCCTGCTCCACGCGCGGATGGGGCCAACATCGTTACGGTTGAAGGCTTGCAGCAAGACGGGCATTTGCACCCCATTCAAGAGGCATTTGTGGAGCAAGGGGCGGTTCAATGTGGCTTTTGCACACCGGGCTTTTTGATGGCGGGGGCGAAGCTGCTTGAGGAATTTCCCGAACCGTCCCATGAACAAATCCAACAGAGCATTACCGGTAATCTGTGCCGATGTACCGGTTATTACAAGATTGTACAGGCATTCGAAGAAGCTGCTAAGAAGAAACTTAATCAAGGAGAACCTACATGAGTATGCCTAAGAAAACTCCGCCTCGTGGAAGAGCATTTTGGCCGGTACTGGGCTTTTTGTTGGCGCTGTCGTCCGGGGTACTGGCTTTTATATTTACCGATCCGGTGATTGCCCAACTTCGTAAATCGCTGCGGAATTTCCCTGTAACGACACCGACTATTCGGATTATTGTAGGGGTTATCTTATTTGCCCTCATTGCGATGATCTTTTCGCTGATTGTGGCGTTCGCTGTGCCACGTAAGAAGAGCGCTGTGACGGAAATTAATATCGCTAAAGAACGTAAGGTCATGGTGAATCAAAAGATGGCGCGGAAGATCAAGCAGCGCGACATTAACCGTCAAAATAAGGCGCGGTAATTTTTATGGATCGTACTGTTCCGAAGACCGGTAGTGAAGAAATACAGCTCTATATGCGGACGTATTATTCGCTGCTGCGTTCGAGCCATTTGATTCAAATTGAAACGCTGGTGGAGAGCCACCTTGCGATGGAATCGTTGCTGCATCCGCTGGCACGTAATACAGAGCCGGATACCTCAGCGTTGACTTACGCCAGTTTGCGCTTGCCGGATTGTATGCTGGATGTCGAGCAAGTGCTTATTGGACAGATCGAGCGCTCTTTTGTTGAAGCTGGCTATAATGATGTGCAGGAATGGCAGCGGGTGAGCGCCCCCGGTCGTCGTCGCCGTATGCACTTCGATGGCAAGAATGCCTTAGCGGTATTTATCGCCAGTCGTTCGGACATTGATGACCTTGTGCCAACCTTGACCGCTTACCAGATCGAGTGGAACAAGCTGCACATTCTGCTACAGGTCGAGGATATTAAGAAGCTTTTAGAAGCTCATCGAGGTGAGAAGCTCGACAAAGCAGGCTATCAACTCCTTGCGGAAACGCTCTATTTGAATTTGGAAGAACTAAAGCGGTTGGAAGTGGTTTGGGGAGATCGCTTTACCGAAACCCTGTTCCAGATTTCGCAGCGGCGCAAGCAAATCGGTTTGCGGATGCTGGCGGGTTCGCTGGCGGATTATCGACGGGCAACCGCTTATTGGTGGTCAGAAATTGATGCCCAACTCGATGATATCGATATTGAAAACCGACCCGTCTATTTTGTTTCGAGTAATACCCACTGTCTTGCTAACTTGTTGACGGGTTTTGCCCAGCGCGAAGAACATAATCTGGCTGAGTATATCGAGCAGTTGAGCAAAGGTAATCTGGTCGCCGAATATCAGGCCATTCGTGATAGTGACAGCCGCAAAGGGTTGGATAACTTACTCTATTACGTACTGAAGAAGTATTTGGCCGATCACGGCCCAAAAGTGCGCGATTCCCTGCTTGCTGATGAACGGACAATCGGTATTTATCGTGTGCCGAGCCGTCATGGTTTTGATGTCGAAGCGCAAGTAATTGATTTGAAGCGCTTGCGTTTGGACTGGATGGATAAGCGCCTCCATGATGCGGCGGATGATCCGCGCTTGGCGAGCAGCGATGCCTTAATATTGAATATCGATTACCCGCTCGGTTTGGCCGCCTACGAACTGCTGAACCGTGTGACCGAACGTGTGGGAAGCTTGCGCGGTGTCTACATCATGGGTAAGTCAGCAACGCTCAACGGTCGCGTGGGTGACGTGATGATTCCAAGCGTGATCCATGATGAGCATTCGCAAAACACCTATATGTTCCAGAACTGTTTTTCGGCGATGGACATCGTCCCTTATCTAACCTACGGCATGGTTTTGGATAATCAAAAGGGCATCAGTGTACCGGGGACATTTTTGCAAAATCCACGCTATATGGATGTGTTTTATCAAGAAGGTTATACGGATATTGAAATGGAAGCCGGACCGTTTTTGTCTTCTGTGTACGAGGCTTTCCGGCCTAAGCTGCATCCCTATAATGAAATTGTAAATCTCTACGGGGTGCCATTTGATATTGGCTTTTTGCATTACGCCTCCGATACACCCATGAGTAAGGGCAAGAATCTCGGTTCGAGTAACCTGAGCTATGCCGGGGTTGATCCAACCTACGCGACGGCCATTGCCATCCTGCGACGGATTTTTATGCAGGAAGGTCATCGGTTACAACAAAAAGCAACGTTGCGAACCAGCGTAGCCGCCGAATTTTAGACATAAACCCCATTCGAAATTCGATTGATTTGGCCTAAGTGAAATCCTAGGCGCGAAGTGTAATTCACCATTGAGGTTGAGCGATGCCGAAAGAGACAACAGTCGCCATAGGGCAAAATGTAAAACGGTTGGACGCTGTTGGCAAAGTAACTGGCGAGACACCGTACCCCAGCGACATCAATATGGACGGGCAGCTTTGGATGAAGATACGCTTTAGTGATCGGGCACACGCGCGTGTGGTCGCCATTGACACCCAAGCGGCTCAAGCGCTATCGGGAGTGGTGCGGATTTTTACGGCCAAAGATGTTCCCCAAAATGAATACGGGCTCGTGACGAAAGATCAGCCGGTGATGTGCGGCCCCGGCAGCCACAGTCAGGTTCAAGGCGCGGATATTGTGCGCTGCTATATGGATTATGTGGCGGTTGTTGTCGCTGAAACCGAAGCGATTGCAGCACAGGCGGTCAAGCTCATTCACATCACCTATGAAGACTTGCCTACCATATTCGATGTCGAAACAGCTATGCATGACGGCGCACCACAGATCCATGAGCAAAACGCGAATAATATCTTGTGCCATTATCGTATTCGCAAAGGGGATATGCAGTCTGGTTGGGCGGATGCAGCCGTGGTTGTTGAGGGTGAATACAGCACCGGCTATCAAGAACACGCATTTCTGCAACCAGAGGCGGGCTTAGGTTATATTGACGAAGAAGGTCGCGTGACCGTTGTGGTGGCTGGTCAATGGGTGCATGAAGATCAAGAGCAGATTTTCCATGCGCTTGATTTACCACAAGAACAAGTACGCGTGATTTATCCGGCCATCGGTGGGGCATTCGGTGGGCGCGAGGACATGTCCGTGCAGATTGTGCTGGCGTTAGCAGCCTATAATCTGCGCCGTCCGGTGAAAATTATTTGGAGTCGTGAAGAGTCGATTCAATATCATCACAAGCGGCATCCGATTAAAATCCGGGCGAAATGGGGCGCGACTAAAGAAGGCAAAATCGTGGCGGCAGAAGCCACTGTGATTGGTGATGCTGGCCCTTACAATTACACCTCGACTAAGGTGATGGGCAATGCCAATTTGTGCTGCACCGGGCCATATGAGATTCCAAATATTCACATCGATACCTATGGCGTACTGACCAACAATATTCCGACAGGGGCATTTCGGGGATTTGGTGGGCCGCAAGGCGCTCTGGCCGCAGAAGGACAGATGAACCGTCTGGCGCTGGCGTTGAATATTGATCCGGTTGAACTGCGGATGCGGAATATTATTCATGAGGGCAGTATCGCCAGTGTCGGTACGCCGTTCCCTAAAGGTGTTTCGATGCCGCAGGTGGTTGAAACCTGTGCCAAAGAAAGTTTTTGGTTGAAAGATACTTCGGCAGGTTGGACACATTCATTACTGCAACAACCGGCTAATCCTTCACTGCGACGGGGTGTAGGCTTTGCCTGTGGTTTCAAAAATGTCGGCTATAGTTTTGGCTTCCCTGAACAAAGCTGGGCAACCATCGAATTACATGGCAATGGTGAAATTGAACAGGTAATTGTACGGGCGGCTGGGGCAGATGTAGGGCAGGGTGCTCACACCGTTTTTGTGCAGATGGCGGCAGAGGCCACGGGTGTACCGATTGAAAAAGTGCGCTTGATGGGGCATGATACGGCAAAAGCACCAACTTCCGGCAGCGCTTCGGCTTCTCGCTTGACATTTATGGCGGGCAACGCGATTAAAGGTGCCGGTGAGCAGGCCTTGGAATTATGGAAGCGTGAGGAACGTCCAGCAATTGCGACCTACCAATATCGCCCACCGAAGACAACGCCCTATGATCCCCTGACCGGACGCAGCGAACCAAACTTCGCCTATGGCTATGTAGCACAAGCAGTCGAAGTCGAAGTGGACATTGAAACCGGGCATGTGCGGGTCGTGCGCGTGATCTCGACTAATGATGTGGGTAAAGCGGTCAATCCCGAACTGGTGCAAGCGCAGATTGAAGGCTGTGTTGTACAGGCGCAGGGCTATGCGATTATGGAAAATCTGGTGTCGGTAGAAGGTAAGATTCGCAATCCATATCTCTCAACCTATTTGATACCTACAATTTTGGATGTGCCCGAAGAAGTGAAATCGGTGGTGTTAGAATATCCCGATCCCATCGGGCCGTGGGGAGCGCGTGGGATGGCAGAGATGCCATTTTTGCCACTGGCTCCAGCGATTGCGGCGGCGGTTCATGAAGCAACCGGTGTCTGGGTCGACGCGATACCGATGACTCCTGAACGCGTGGTTGCGGCCCTAAGACGAGAGGGCGTTGGTATCCTTTAGGTCGTCACACTTATTTTCTTTTAGGCAGAGGCAGGCGTATAACAATCCAATTGAATGCAGTTCGTTAGATATGAGACCGGCGTATGAAACTTCAAAAAGCGTTTGAAATTGTTCCCGGTGATGTTGTTGCTTTCATTGGGGCAGGGGGCAAGACATCAACGCTGATTGCGCTGGGGCATGAACTTGCCCAAGCGGGTTTGCGGGTATTAGCCACCACAACCACTCATATCGCCGTCGACGAACTGGATTTGATGCCCTATTCCACGACGTTAGATGCTGGAATGTCGCATCTGTCATTGGCGCTGGGCGAAAATCGATTTGTCTTTTTGTACAGCGCGATTAAGAACAGCCGCGTTTATGGGCCGGACGCGAAACAAATTCCACGACTTTTAGATGCGGTTGACTCGGATGTAATGTTAATCGAGGCGGATCAATCCGATGGGTTGCCCCTAAAAGCGCCTTTTTCAGATGAACCGAATATCCCTTCTGAAACAACTTTGGTTGTGCCGATGGCATCCTTAGCAGTACTCGGTCAGCCGTTGGACGATGAGCACGTTTACAACGCAACCGCGATTGATGAACGCTATGGGTTTTTGCTTGGCAATCGAGTCAAATCTCCTTGGATTGCTCAAGTGCTGCGGGATGAAGAACTCGGTTTACGCGGTGTGCCTCCGGCGGCACGCATTGTGGCACTGCTGAACCAAACGGCGGCACAAGGTTATGCACGCGCACGCGCACGACTGATTGCCCAATTCATCCTGCGTTCGTCACGCATTCATGGGGTCGCGCTTGGCTCGGTACGCAGCGGTGAACCGATCTATGAAGTGCAAAAGCACATCGGCGCGGTGGTGCTGGCGGGTGGACTGTCCCGGCGTATGGGACAACCCAAGGTGCTGCTGCCGTGGGGAGGCCGCCGCACGATTATCGAGCATATTATTGAGCAATTAGCGCTGGCCCGTGTGCCGCAGATTACGGTTGTTACTGGACATCGCGCAGGTGAAGTGCGGCAGGTTGTATCCAGAGTCGGTGCGGATGTCGTACATAATGACAAATATACGACCGGCGAAATGCTGTCGTCGTTGCAAGCAGGTTTGCGGGCGATGCCTAAGTATATCAGCGCCGCCTTGGTGGTATTAGGCGACCAACCCCGTATTCAGCCCAAAATTATCGCGCAGGTGATGATGGCTTATGCCGAAGGTGCCGGTGATATTATTGCGCCGAGTTATCACATGCGGCGTGGACACCCTATTTTGATTGATCGTCGTTATTGGGCGGAAATACTGGATTTGCCTGAAACAGGTTCGCCACGCGACGTGATTGACCGCCACAAAGACCGCATTGCTTATGTGAATGTCGATACCGACAGCGTGTTACGGGACGTGGACACGCCGGAAGATTACCGTCAAGAACGTAAATTAGCCGGACTAGATGGGTAACTTACCAGTGCGCCCTGTTCGTAACGATGCTGGGCGACGGGTGATACTGCCATGTGCGAGTGTGCGTAATTCATCCGCATATTGCATCGGAGTGACAACAATCAGTACTTCGTTCGGTTTGAGTATAAAACGAGATGAAGGTGCATAGTGGTAATTGCCGTCTGCTTTCCGAACCCCGATGACACCCGCTTTAAATCTCGTGGTGAGCGCTAAGTCTTTGATCGTTGAGCCAATCCACGGGGAATCATCTTGCATATAAAGTTCGGTGGTTTCAATTTGTGCGTGGTAGTTATAAACCGCAAATTGTAAGAAATCGCTGACGGCGGGTCGCGTAGTCGCCAGTAAGGTGAATTGGGCGGCGATTTGGAAGGGCGTGACAACCCGATCCGCACCGGCACGTCGTAGTTTGGGAATCATGGATTCGTGCTGGGCGGTGGCTGTAATCAACAGACCTTTGCTGAAGACGCGACAATTGAGTACGGTAAGCACGCTGCTCGCATCGTCTTCGAGGGCGACCATAATCGCTTGTGCGCGTTCTACACCCGCTTTACGCAGCACGGACTCTTGTGCGGGTTGACCTTGAACGACACGGAAGCCACGTTCGATCAGCTCATTGGTATAAAGTTCATCGTCACTAATGATGACAAATGGACGACTCGGATCAAGTTGGTTGATGGCATTCCGTGCCACGCGTCCTGTTCCACAAATGATGAAGTGCTGTCCCATTTGGGTAATCGCCTGTTCACTGTCTTCAAGACTATAGATGTTGCTCGGCAGCAGGTGGGGCTTCATCAGTAGGGGAAGGCGCTGCCAATTAGGTAGGCGAGTATGGCTTACTCCGGGAGCGCGACAGGCTGCCCGCAGTTGGGTAACATTTGGTGCGGGCACAACGGTAATCAGCACTTCATGTTCACGCAGCATATGTTTTTCATCCGGCGCGTACAGGTAGATGCCGTCGTCCTGCCGGATGCCAATAACGCCAGCTTCAAAGCGTTGGTAGAGTTCTAAACTGCCGAGTGCGTGACCAATCCACGGTGAATCTTCGGCCAGATCCAGCGGAACCGTGGTGATGGCAGAGTTGTGGGTAAACAGAATGCTGGAGAAGAATTCGCTGACAGCAGGGCGCAATGTGGCGTTGTTGAGGAAGCGGGCGGCTGTATCGTAATGGGCGATTACACCGTTTGCGCCAACACGGATCATTTTACCTGCGAGATGCTCATCGAGCGCGGCAGCAGTGATGTCTATATCAGGATTGATGCTTCGAGCAGTAAGAACGGTTAACAGACTTTCGGTGTCATTATCCAACATAACCATCATGGACTGAGCATGATTGACTCCCGCGCGTGTGAGTACGTCATCGTCGGTCGGATCACCTTCGATAACCAGCAGTTCATTTTCACGTAGATGAGCGGCAAAAGTTGGATCAGGTGTGACGATAACCACGATGTCGAGTAATGTTTCGCGGGTACGAAATAGGTCGTAGAAATGGTGATGGGCATTCGAGTGCGTGTTTGCACTTTCGAGCAGCGTTTTTACAGTTTCATCGACCAATTTCCCAGCACCGCAAATGATGAAGTGATTTTTAAGATTGTCGATATGACGCTGGGTGCGGCGGCGCTGACGCAAATCACGCACAGCCGGACTTAAGAAAAAGCCAGCCGTAGCTTGCAAACCATAAGCCACCGCGCCCAGTCCAAAGAGGATGAGCAGGACGGTGAAAATACGACCCGCAGTCGTATGCGCGACAACATCACCATAACCAATGGTCGCTAAGGTAATGACGGTTAGCCAGATGGAGTCTAGCAGCGAGAATTTCTCGAAGAGCATAAAGCCCGTAACGCCGATAGTGAAGATGATTGCGATTGCCACAATGGCAATACGAATCTGACGCTGGTTTTCTTGGAAAGAATTCATGCAGGCTTTCCGCGTTGATTGGATTGAGTTGAATGGATTTTTTGAACAGTGAATATATTATAGAGGGAGAAACGCGGGAGAGCGAACAAATGACAGCCGTTTGGGGTGTTAGCAAACGGTTTTCTAACCTAAGCCGTATATTTAGGGAGGCTTAAGCGCAAATCTTGTAACAAAATATGTTATACAGCGATGGTGTTCTACTGCTTAAACCACTTCAAAAGACGTGTGACCATACTGCGCCTTTTGAGCAAATCCTGATTAATTTCTTGCTGAAGTTGACCCGTTAAATATTCAAGCTCGCTGATTTTCATACGTGCGCCATTCACCACGACCCACCCGTTATCCAGATTTTGAAGGTCGCGCGGTCTGCGATTATAAAGTTTTTGGTATGCTTCTGAATAATGGGCTATTACTTGGTCATGACCCGATTCCATGTTCAACACTCCGACTATTTGAGTCGATATTAACTCAATTTGCTGTCGTGCGCCTAAAAATCGTACTATTTACCTATTCCCTCAACTATTGACCGCTATTTTTTCGGGAATAGCCTGCTTACTGACGGACACGGTATAATGGCACACATTACTTATTGCACGGCAATCAGATAGAGTGCAGATGACTTACACACACGCTGATTATGAACAGGCAGTCGCCGTTATTCGGTCGCGAACATCCTTGCAACCTGTGGTTGGATTGGTACTCGGTTCAGGCCTCGGCGGATTGGCTGACACGCTTGAAGATCGGGTGGCTATCCCATACCATGACATTCCCGGTTGGCCGCAATCCACGGTAGTGGGCCACAGCGGGCAGCTTGTCATTGGTTATCTCGAAGGCAAGGTTGTCGTCGCGCAGC
>JACDGI010000289.1 GCA_013821665.1 Anaerolineae bacterium | reverse complement strand
CACATTTACCCCTTCAAACGCCAGTGCTTGAACAATCCCTCGTCCTAAGCCTTTGCTGCCGCCCGTGACCAATGCCGTTTTGTTGTTTAATGCGTTCATTGTATAGCGCTCCTGTATGGTGATTGATATTGATACAACGAAAAGAAAACTGAAAAGGATACGGGCGATTTCTAAAGGACTCCCAATCCCTGACTGTTAACCCCAAAAGCGAGTCCTTCTTTATAAGCCTCATCGGTGAGCAGCGATACAACACCTTGACCTACTATTTCAGGCGTGAGAGGTGACGGCCCCATTCGCTCCAGATACGTCTCTTTGCTGATCCCTGCTGCGGCAGCATAATTCATCGCAGCAGTATGCCCCAAATCGGTCACGCCAACGATTTGACGGGGCACTAAGGCAATGAAGCGGATGCCGAGCTTCAGATTATCCGACTCTTGCTGCAAATATTGTGTCATAAACCACTGGGTTCGCTTTGCTCCTGCATAACTGCCGGAAAGTACCGACCCGCCGAGCGCCGCGCCGCTGGAAACAATCACCACCACACTGCCGGGTTTCAACGGTGTGAGTAGAGCCTCTTTACCAAAGAAGAAAGTAGATTTGACATCGGTTTCCCACACGCCGTTGAACTGCTCCCATGTTAGCTCATGTATCGGCCTCATCAACGGTATCGCACCCGCATTCAGCACCAGAATATCGGGGCAGATTTCCCGCAGTGTTTGCGACGCAGTTTGAGGATCGGTCACATCAGCGGCCAGTGTTTGAACCCCTTTTACATCTTGTTTGAGTTGATTCAAATTGTCAGCGTTGCGTGCCACAGCCCAGACGTTTACGCCTTCTGCTGCCAGTGCTTCGACAATGCCACGCCCCAGCCCCTTGCTGCCACCTGTCACCAATGCAGTTTTATTTTTGAGTGAGTTCATGTTGCCTTCTCCTGTATGTTGCCTATATCCATACAACGAAAAAGCGCTTCAAAAGGATACGGTCGGTAGAAAATGAGGGTTAAATAGTGGTCGCCAATCCCATCCAAAATATATTCTCGTAGCGACGGCAAGAATGCCGTCCGTTGCAATTTATTTCCTACAGTTTATGAAATAAGGTTCAATAACCCGCCGCAATATTTTTATGGATGTGGATTCCACGTCGCCTTATCAAATTCTTCCTGAGTTAGCCCATAAATCAGCTTATCGTGGAATGTGCCGCCGCTGTAGATCATATGTTGAAGCCGCCCTTCTAACGTAAAACCCAAATGTTCATGTAAGCCTATCGACTCGGCATTAAAACTGTAAACCTCGGCGTTCACTTTCTGGTAGCGCCGTTCGCCAAAGTAATAGCGCAGCACCAAACCGATTGCCTCGGACGCATACCCCTTGCGCCGGTGATCGGGATGAATCGCCAGCCCATAATTAAAGGTGCCGCAGCGCAGGTTACAATTATTCGTGTTGATCGTACCCACCAATACACCTGCCAGTGTCTCAATCTGAAAGCGGAACGCGTCTTCCTCTTCTCGACGTTTAGACTCGCGTTCAGCCCATTCTTGCACAAATGCCCGCGAGGTTGGGAACCAGATTTCATCGGTCATCCGTCCATTATCGCTGTCTAGATTCCAATGATAATGAATGTCCCAATCGGCAGTTTCAACCGCCCGCAGCCGCACTTTCTTACCTTCAAATACTGGCGCCACCGATGACTCCTTCTGCCTTCAATGCGGCGATTTCCTCTACACTGTAACCGAGTTCGCTTTGCAAAATTGCGCTGGTATGTTCACCTAATCGCGGCGGAGGCTGCTCGATCCGTGCAGGTGTCTCAGAAAGTTTTGCCACTGGACCTAACTGCGGCACAGCCTGCCCGCCCTCGCGCGGAACATGCTGCACCATCTCCCGCGCCACTGCCTGTGGATGATTCAGTGCATCAGGAATATTATTGATCGACCCCACCGGAATCGCTTGTGGCGTAATCAAGGCTAACCATTCATCCGTAGTGCGCGTCTTGAATACCGCCTGCCACAACGGGATCAACTCCGCTCGATGTGCCACCCGACTCGGATTGGTTTGATAACGTGGCTCGTCCCATAATGTCGGTTGATTAGCCACCTCGCATAACCGCTTATATTGTGAGTCGTTGCCAACCCCCAACGATAAATAACCATCCGCCGTTTGGAACACTTCATAGGGCACAATATTCGGATGCGCGTTACCATAACGCTGCGGTGTATCCCCCGACACCAGATAGTTCTGCGCTACATTCACCAGCCACGCCAACTGCGAATCGAACAGCGCCACATCCACCAACTGCCCCTGCCCCGTTTGATCGCGATAGCGCAGCGCCGCCAGAATTGCCTGTGTCGCATACAACCCCGCCGTCACATCGACAATGGCTACCCCCGCCTTATGTGGCATCCCATCCTGCGGCCCCGTGATCGACATCAACCCACCTTCTGCCTGTAAGATGAAGTCGTACCCCGGTCGGTCACGGTCAGGGCCAGTCTGCCCATAGCCACTGATACTGCAATACACCAGCCGTGGATATTTCGCGTGCAGAGTCTCGTAATCCAAACCCATCTGCGCCATGCCGCCAACTTTGAAATTCTCGACCAGCACATCGGCTTGGAAAATCAATTGATGAGCAATCTCAATCCCGTGTGGATGCTTGAAGTTCAGTGCTAAACTGCGCTTGTTGCGGTTGATGCTCAGGAAGTAGGCACTCTCGCCATCTAACCACGGTGGCCCCCAGCGGCGCGTATCATCACCGCCATCGGGATTCTCCACCTTGATAACGTTTGCGCCTAAATCCGCCAGCAGCATCGTACAATATGGCCCTGCCAGCACCCGCGAGAAATCAATCACACGGATGCCCGCTAAAGCCTGTGGTTTTTCAGATTTGGAATGGGGTTTATTGAATGTCATTTCATAAGGATAACGCAACCAGCCAAAGGGGCAACTGCCAACTGGTGGTTATGCTCTTTACAAAAATGACCGATAACCAGAGACAAGCGCTTACGTCTTTGAAGCGACTTTAGTGCGCTTGTCTTCTGATTAGCATTGCGGCTTTAGCCCGATGCGGCGCAAACCGCAACAGGCTTATCGCTCAAATACCTCGCCCTCCGGCAAACTTGCAATCTCAAAATTCAATCCGAATACCGGATGCGGCTTCAAATCCTTCACCCGACTGCTGCTGTAAAAGAAATTACGTCCGTAGAAAACGAACGCCCACGGCATATCCTTGTTAATCGCTTCTTCCAAGGCACCATAAGCTTTCCAGCGGTCATCCCCCGGCGGGATCAACGCAGCCGCCGCTTCCTGCTTATCCAATGCTTCATCACAGAAGCCGCCGGTATTGTTCGCCGCTTTACATTGCAGCAGCGGTTGGTAAAAATCGGATGGATCAGGATAATCCGCGAACCAACTGATATACAGCACCGGCATCTGGCCGGGATCACTGCCGTACATAATGTCCAGCAGTTGCGAAAATTCCAACGCCACAATCTCGGTCTTCACACCGACAGCTTCCCAATCTTGCGCGATGGCCTGTACCACTGATTGATCAGCCGGATCAGTCGAAGCATAAATCTTGGTACTCATACCATCCGCGAAACCGGCTTCCTTCAGCAAGGCTTTCGCCCCTTCAGGATCATATTTGAGTGCCGGCAAATCGGGATTATCGCCGGATAGATTTGGTGGGAATAAACCGTTCGCTGGTAGAGGTCGCCCATTCAGCAGTTGCACAATCCGGTCACGGTCAACCGCCATGCTCAATGCCTCGCGCACCTTGACATCATTAAACGGTGCTTCACGCGTGTTAAAGGCCATATAGAAAACGTTCGGTACGGGACTGAGCAGCAGTTTATCTTTAAGCGCTGCATCTTCCGAGATACGTGGATAATCAGCCGGTGCAACAAAATCCAGTGAGGTATCCGCCTCGCCGCTTTCGACGCGCAGCACCATCACTGATGGATCAACACCCACGTCGACCTCAACGCCATCCACTTTCGGATAGCCTTCCCGGTAGTAATTGGGATTCTTTTCAAACACCAACTTCACGCCGGAGTCCCACGACTTCAGCACGAACGGCCCTGCCCCCAACGGCTGCCGCCCAAATTGATCACCCGCCGCCTCAACCCCTTCTTTCGCCACAATCGACGCGAACGGTGTCGCCATCCGCTGTAAAAATGTCCATTCCGTTCGTGACAATGTGAACTCCACCGTCATCGGATCAATCACTTTGATGCCGGAAATTTCGGTGGCCTTGCCGTCGATAAAATCCTTAGCGCCAGCAATCAAATCAAAAATAAAGCTGCCCGGTGACGCGGTCTTGGCATTCAACAAACGCTCAAAACTGTATTTGACATCATCAGCGCTGATTGCCCGCCCATTGGAAAACTTCACGCCTTTGCGCAGGGTGAAGGTATACTTCAAGCCATCTTTGCTGGCATCCACTTTTTCGGCCAGCGCCGGAACGACTTCCTTGCCGTCATCATCCCACGTCACCAAACCCCGATAAACGAGAGACTCGGTCGGCCACGAAACCGTGTCATATCCAATTGCCGGATCGAGCGAATTAACATCACTCAACGACGTAACGATGATGGTCTTGCTGCTATCCTGCGCCGCCACTGGCACGATCATCGCCAACGCCGC
The DNA here is from genome assembly GCA_013821665.1 of Anaerolineae bacterium. Lineage (GTDB taxonomy): Bacteria > Chloroflexota > Anaerolineae > Aggregatilineales > Phototrophicaceae > CFX2. The sequence goes on along the minus strand of JACDGI010000289.1, from coordinate 4,656 downwards.
CACCAGCATCCCCACCACACACAACAAACCTACACTCCGTCTAAACCGCTGCATACGACCCCTCCCCATAAGCAAACAAGTGGACGAAACAATGCGGTAACGCTTTGAATTTACCCGAACTTACACCTAACCATCAACTCAGGTTCACTTGGATGTATGGAGTTGTCGAAACGGTTGTGTTATCTGATGAGAGAATCAAAAAGCCACTTAAGGCGTTATTGGTTCTGGTCTCCACACTGGATTATTCCCTTCAAGTCCACCTTCGCTGAAAGGCGGTTGATGTGTCACCATACGCACATCAGCCCCATCAGGCTGCATAATATAAATACCCGGGCCTTTTTGTGTAGACGCAAATGCAATCCACTGCCCATCCGGCGACCAAACAGGCTGATAATCCAATCCTGTATTTTGCGTCAAATCCTTCAAATCGCTACCATCAGCATTAATCTGAAAAATCTCAGTTCGTAAACTGGTGGTGCTACTCACATCAGCAAAAGCACCTGCCGCGTATCCATAGAACACCAATTGTTTTCCGTTTGGTGACCATTGCGGATTTAAATTCACACCGCCTGTTTTTGTCAGTTGACGCAAATTACTTCCATCGGAATTGATAACATAAATCTCGCTGTTTTCATCCATTTTATTGGGTTCGCCGTTCACCACAAATGCGATTTGTTTCCCATCTGGCGACCATACCGGTTTGACTTCATTATTCACTTTGATAGTGTTCGTCAGTTGTTTTTGGTTGCTACCATCTGCTGACATGAGCATTAAATTACTATCTGGGAAACCTGAAAGATATGTAATTTTACGTCCATCGGGCGACCATTCAGGTTGTAAATCAGCAACATCATTGTTTGTTAATCGATCAACCTGATACGTCCCGAAGGTGACAGCCAAAATCTCAGTAAACCCTCGACCACTATAATCATCAGTTGCGGTAAATCGTGTCCCGTCCGGCGACCAACTGTAAATAAACCAATTAGTAGGCAGAACCGTAACCTGATTTTGCTCTAGATCATAAAGATGCGTCTCAGTTTTCCCGTCTCCTAGAGGTAAATCAGCCACTTGATAAGCGAGAATTTTCCCACCTGGCGACCAAGCAGGATCATACTCATCTTTATCTGAAGTATTGGTAATACACTTTTCATCGTCGGTTTCAATCGTCACCATACAGATGTCTTTTTCGAGTGCCCCATTCTTACCCGCATACTGAACAAAAGCGATTTGTCCGCTCGGTTGATTGGTTTGGCTGGTCGCTGCCAAAACGGGCGCATAAATTAGAGGTGTAAAGATCAGGACTAGCGCTGCAATTTTTTGCAGAGGATTACGAATGATGGCTAGTTTCATTTTGTCTTAGTACCTCTGAATAACTTATTTCACCTTTGTTCCCAAATCATGATCGTCCCGTCCTCATTCCCCACCGCCAACCGCTTCCCGTCAGGACTCCACTTAATAACTCGAGCACCAATGGTATCCAAAAGGGTTGGCGTATCAGACTCGGCGCTCTCCCAGATACTAATTTGATCATAGCCAGTACGTACCGCGATTGCGCCTATTCGACTCCAATCGAGATCAACAACACTAACACTAAGGTGACGAATCAACGCACCCGAACGCGTATCCCATATCAAAACAGCCTCACCATGATCCCCATACCAGCCTCCAGCCGCTATCTTGCTGCCGTCTGGACTCCACACCAGCGAACCGAAATTGCAACCTGCACATTCCAGTGTGTTTGCGACCTTCCCACTGCGAGGTTCCCATATATGGATTTGATCGGTATAACCGGGATTGCTTAAGCCGGCTAGAAAATCACCTTTTGGACTCCATGCCACCTTTACACCAGTCAGATTCTTTTCTTCAAATACTTGGAGAGCATCATTCGGTGTCGAGCTTGTATCCCATATGCGCGCCTTCTTATCCCACCCACCGCTCGCGAGAATATGCGTGTTGGGCTTCCACGCCAGCGAAGATACACCCCGCCCGTCAGTAGGATCGACACTCATACCGTGTGCCGACCACATTTCAACTTCTGCTTTCGTCACTACATCCCAGATATGAATCCCACCTTCAACGCCGCCAACCGCAATTTGGGTTCCATTGGGACTCCACGCGATAGCGGGTGTGGTGTCATACATCTGCTCAAACGTCGCTATTGTTTTGCCTGAACGCGTATCCCAGAGGTGAATCCCACCATCTGTACTGGTGCTCACAATTTTTGTCCCATCAGGACTCCAATCAAGCGCCGTTATCTCATCAGAAAATCCGGTCAATATGCGGTTGTGATCCGTTTGCGGCGGCCATGCATATAGCCGCACCATATTGTCCGCGCCCGCCAGCAGAATTTCACTGCCATTTGCTTTCCATTCAACCGATAGCACCGGCTTGCGAAACAGGACATCAGCCAGCCTCATCCCCACAATCTCGCCCGTTTGAGCATTCCACGCATTTAAGACCGACACCGGATAGCCAACATAATCGTCATATCCCGCCACCAAATTCGCGCTGTCAGGACTCCACGCAAAACTTCGGGCATACGGCGCTTGCATCACCACCCTCAGTTGGAAGGTCCGTGCGTCCCAAACTTTCAGTGCATTGATAACCGGGCCGCCAGCCTTCGAATAAACAGAAAGCGTAGCGATAAGCTGCCCATCTGGACTCCACAATGTCTGCGGCAAAGCGCCCTCCTGAATCAGATCAGCGCGTACCCGCCACGTGGAGGTATCAACGATCTCTACTTTCAGGTAATCCCCAATCGCTAATAAGCGCCCATCAGCACACCACGTGAGGCTGGCAGCCGGAGAAAGCACTGGCAGTGAATAGACCTGCCGTCCCGAAGCAATCTCAAATACCCTGACGTTTTTATAATTGCTCAGGGCAATTTGGCTGTCATCTGGCGAAATAGCGATTGCGGTCGTCAGGTTAGCCTCGTCTTCCCCCGCTATCGTGGTGACCAGCTTAAAATTTTGTGCATCCTGAATCTCGACTGCGTTCGGTGTGTTTTTGGCCCATGCCAGATACTTTCCACTCGGGCTAAACACTGCCAGACGAGCATCCTCAAAATGGGCTAAATCAGCAAAATCGCGGCTGTAAATCCACGCACCACGGCTGCTGTTCACCACAAAGGCGCTGCCATCATGCCGCCAGCGAGCATCGACAATACTTCCTCGTCCGAGCATAGCAGTTTGGGTATAACGCTGAAGATTAACTTTTGTCTGAGAAGTTGCACTAACAGGCAAACCAAACAAGAGACTCGCGAGACAAATGAGGATCGCAATGGGGAATAAATATTGAGTGCGCTTTAGTCGCATATCAAGATATCCTATCGATAATTTGTTTTTTATCCACCCTTATGTGTAATAACAACCAAACACACCCTATCATACTTCGAACATAAATTCTACACTTTTAGGTACGAATTCCGTTCGAGTTTGGTTTGTATCTACAAACCATGCCTCACAAATCAACTATTTCGCCTTATTTTCCTCCCTCAGCAAACAAACCTTAAAGTTGGTATTCGGTTAGAAAGAAAAGTATTGTAATTTTCGTAACACCTTAACGGCTCACAAAGGATCAAAATCCGCTCATTTTACCTGTTACCGCCTGTTTAACAGGCCACACCCAAAGTTAGAACGCTTTTCAGTCCCTTATGTCTCTGTTTTTGCACTTAATCTTCTCACTGTCCTCTGTACCTCAGTGGTTAAACGCCTTCGCATTTCTCCACCAACTCTCTGCGTCTCTGCGGTTAATTGTATTGTCTTGCAACTCCCTCATCAGACTTCAAACGGCACCCGTTGACCCGCACTGAACGCCAACAAAAATGGCTTCATCTCAGTACTCCCCGGTGCATACACATACAGGTTGATCGTCCCACCAAATTGCGCTCGATATTCGCCTTTCACGGTCGTCCCATCCACCTCTAACCGGATCAATTTGGTATCCAACACAAACCGCTTTCTCGGCACCTGTGGACGAATCACCAGCCCTTTGCCATCGGCTGACGGCTCAATCCCGCACACCCGCAGCAAACCCAGTAATGACATCGAATCCGCATTCGCATTCATCACCGGAAAATCCGTCATCGGTGTCAAAGCACTCACCCACGTTCCCCCCGGCAATGACGACTGTATCCCATTGATGCCATCTGGTGCCCCCCAAATCCCGAACCAGATTGCCGGATATTGCTCACCGTGCATCGCAAACGTATTCCGGTTTAAGCTTCGCCATGCTAAGTTGGCCTTCCCTGCCCGTGTATAACCCCACGTCAGCAGTTGGCTCACTGCCGGCCACACCATCCCCCCTTCGGATAAGGTCGCCCCGATCATCGACGGTCGGTCTAATGTGGCTTCCACCCGTTCAATCAGGTTATTTTCATGGTTGTTCTGCTTCGCCGCCCCGCTAATAAGCCCCCAAACTTGCGACTCCAACGACAACCCTTCGATCATAATCGGCTGGTTGGAAACCCCTCGCAGCACCGCCCTGTTATACCAGCCGTTTGCATTCCACTGCTTCTCAACCGCCGCTTGCAGTCGGTCAATCCGCCCATCGCGCAGCATCGTCGTAATATCTGCTGCCGGTTCTTGCATCATATTCGCCACCAACGGCAGCACATACAACGCCATCTGGCTGTTCGGAATTGACTCGCCATGTGCC
>JACDGI010000288.1 GCA_013821665.1 Anaerolineae bacterium | reverse complement strand
TCCTTACTGTGTGCCAGTCTGATATGACTGATACTGGTCAATAGGACTTGTTCCGTCTGAGTATCGAAAATTAGGCGTGAGTCACTCAGGTTATAACGGGCATCATTGCGGGGAACACGCCTGATCGAAATATCGCCGTTCTTGTCCATAAATGGATAGGCCGTCCACGCGGAATCTGTATTAAGGGGACGCTCGGCCACACGCAAGAGTAAAATCACTTCGTCTTTGTAACGGGTGACACCCGCGTTAAAGGCACCAATTACCTCGAAATCGGGTCGCGACGGTTTTACATCGGAAGGCTTTATGAGAGGGTTTTGAGGATTACGGGTAAATAACATTTTCATTCACCTGAAAAATAGTTTTCTGACCAGAATGGTGCAGCATTCGAAATAAATCAAATAAATTTTGTCGCTCGAATTCTCTTTGTAAATGGTTGACAAATTCTCGTAAGTATATTATCTACAACATAAAAATTTACGCAAATATTGCGCTCGTTCATAAATGTCATTTGTTGTCGCTGGTGGCGAACCATCAAGTCGGGCGCAAATAGTCGGGATGGTTAATGCATTGTCCTGCGTCAGTGTGAAATCCGGCTTCACGACTTGCCATCAAAGATAATTAACCTCAGTTATGGATAACCGCTTTTACCATCAGGCTTGTTCAGGTTGGAAAACTCGAACCAAATCTCATTGACATTTATGAACTTATGTTCTAAAATAGAAGAGGAAATAGATTAATCTGGGAGACCACCTCATGTTATTGATTGCCCAATGCATCACCACTAAAAATGATAGCGAATAGAGCAGCGGCATGCACGAATTGCACGGCGGCGGCAACAGCCGAGCAATCCGCTGCATTTGTGTCATTTCAGCGGCAACAGCCGAGCCTCCCGCCGACCTAAAATGCATATTTGGCGGCTTGCTCCCTCACACCCGCCTGCCATTTCGGCGGGAATAATGCACAAATTGCATTAAATGCAGTAACAACTGCAACATTTACAACATTTGGGGATACACAAGCGCACGAACCCCTTATCCATAATTGACGTTAATTAGTGGTTTAGTAGTGCTAATCACGTTCGCAAATGCCGACTAAGAAAACGCAGTGTAATGAGTTTTCCTCCTTAATTTGAAGTGGTAAAACTCTCTTCATTTACATTCTGACTTATTCCTCGGAAATCACCCTGTCAAAACTGATTATCAAGAATTCATGCGACTAAGTTTTGCTGGTTAAACTGTTACAGATGTTTGCGTAGGCTGTGTTTCGGCAATAACTTTTCCTTGCGAAATCACATAGCGTGGTGTAACTTGATAACGGATGGCGTTAAAAGGATCTGTTACGCCTAAGACCGCGACATTTGCTGGATTGCCGACCTTAATCCCGTAATCGCTGATGTGCAATGAACGCGCTCCATTATGGGTAACCATATCGAAACATGCGTCAATCTCTTGCAGCCCGGTCATTTGCGCCACATGCACGGCCATATGTGCTACACCGATCATGCTACCTGTGCCGAGGATGTACCAAGGGTCATAAATGCAATCTTGCCCCAAACTTACATTGACACCATTTTGCCAGAGTTCCTTGATGCGTGTTAATCCGCGTCGTTTAGGATAGGTATCCATGCGTCCTTGTAACGTGATATTGATGAGTGGGTTCGGGATAAAGTTGATGTTGGTTCGTTGGATAAACCCTAGCAACTTATAAGCATATGCGTCGTTATATGAACCAAAGGCGGTGGTATGGCTGGCCGAAACCCGTTCGCCTCCGCCACGCTTGATGGCCTCGGCAACAATTACCTCTACGAACCTAGATTGGTCATCATCGACCTCATCACAATGTACGTCAATCAGCCGGTCGTATTGTTCTGCGAGGTCGAAAATTCGCTGGATTGAGCGCACTCCATCTTCGCGTGTCAGCTCATAATGGGGAATTCCTCCGACCGCGTCCGCGCCGCGCTTGAGTGCTTCTTCGAGCAGCGCCTCGTTCTCCGGACGCGAGTAAATGCCATCTTGCGGGAAGGCGACTACCTGTACAGTCATCCAATCTTTAACCTGCTCGCGGAGTTCCAAAAGGGCATCCAGCGCAATCAGCTTCGGCTCCGTCACGTCGACATGGGTGCGAACATAAAGAACACCGTTTGCCGCCATCAGTTTTAACGCCTCAAGTGCCCGTTTTTGTACATCCTCATGGGTGAGCGATTGTTTGCGTTCCCCCCAAATTTGGATGCCCTCGAACAATGTTCCGCTGGCATTAAAGCGCGGTTGTCCGGCTGCGAGTACCGAGTCGAGATGAATATGCGACTCGACAAACGGCGGTGTAACCAATTGTCCTCCGCAGTCAATTGCGCGTGCTGCTGGATCGGTAATCAACGGTTGGATGGCTGCAATTTTCCCGGCTTTGATGCCAATATCGACCAATGTGGTCTCAGGGTAGATGCGGCAGCTTCGAAGAAGCAAGTCGTACACAGGCGTTCCCCTTTAATGATTGGTTAAACTAGCTGAAAAGTGTTAGATTTATCTTTCTAAAGTTGTAGATATGCGCTTCTACACTAAACGTTAAACTTTATTCTCGCAACTTTTTTGACAGACTAAATACGGAGGAAACCATGATGAAGTTACGTCGCTTGGTTCTGTTGGCGCTTATGGCGCTGCTGGTCGTGGCGATACTGCCTGTCCATGCTCAGGATAAGAAAGTATTGAAGGTTTTCGCGGCCTATGCCACACCCATTGAAGAACCGTGGGATGGTGTCATCCATGCTGCTCTACAAAAGGTCAAAGAAGCTGGCACAATCGAGTACGAATATCAAGATAATATCGGTTATTCGGGGGATATGGAAGTCGTTTTGCGCGAAGTGGCTGATGAAAAGAAACCCGATATTATTTTCGGTGATGCTTTCGGTAACGAAGAAGCTGTTCGCAAGGTCGCTAAAGATTATCCCGAAATCGCTTTTGTGTTTGGCTCAGGTCTTGGCCCATCAGAACCCAATCTCTCCGTTTTCGATAACTGGATTCATGAGCCTGCATATCTCAGCGGGTTATTAGCCGGCAGCCTTAGCAAGAGCGGGAAAATCGGTGTCGTGGGCGGTTATCCGGTGCCTGAAGTGAATCGTATTGTCAATGCTTTCATCCAAGGCGCAAAAGAGGCTAATCCAAAAGCGGACGTTTTGGTAACCTTTTTGAACAGTTGGTTTGACCCCGCAGCCGCTAAAGAAGCTGCACTGGCGCAGATCGATGCGGGCGCGGATGTTTTGTTTGCTGAACGTTTCGGTGTTATCGAAGCGGCACAGGAAAAGAAGTTGCTGGCTTTTGGCAGCATGAGTGATCAGAACTCATTAGCCCCTGATACGGTTGTGAGTGGCCCGGTCTGGAACATGGAACCCACAATCGAATATGTGCTTAAGGCTGTCGGTGCCGGAGCCTATACCGCGCAAGATTTGAAAGACTTCTCGATGATGGGTAAGGGCGGTGCTGAACTTGCGCCACTGCATGATTTCGAAAAGACGATTGATGCCAAGGTTTGGGATATGGTGAGCAAACGTGAACAGGACATCAAGGATGGTTTGTTCCGCGTCGACATCAACGAAAACACACCTGAAAACGCAGTTCTTGTTCCAGAGGCTACGCCTAGTTCTTAAATTCTGATAGTGATTGACTTTATAGGGCGAGCCACAAGTGTTCGCCCTTATGGACAACGGATAGCATTATGCCTGTTGTAGAAATGCGGGGTGTCACCAAGCGTTTTGGGTCTTTGGTGGCAAATGATCATATTGACCTCGAAATTGCCGCCAACGAAATTCATGCTTTGCTCGGCGAAAATGGTGCTGGTAAAAGCACACTCATGAAAATCCTTTACGGCTTTTATCAGCCGGATGAAGGCGAAATTTTAGTTGAAGGTAAAAAAGTTGTACTCAAATCGCCGGTCGATGCTATTCGCGCAGGCATAGGGCTGGTTTCGCAACATTTTTCGCTTGTGCCGACCTTCACGGTTGCAGAGAATATTGTTCTCGGTTTTGAATCCTCGTCTATCCTCAACCGCGAAGCCCTGAATCAACGCGTTCATGATACGGCTCGTCGCTACGGTTTTTCGATTGATCCGAACGCTATTGTCCGCGATCTTTCGGTTGGTCAGCAACAGAGGGTCGAGATATTGAAGGCACTCTATCGCGAGTGTCGCGTCCTCATTTTGGATGAACCGACTGCGGTTCTTACGCCCCGGGATGCAGTCGCTTTGTTCGAGGCTTTGCACCAACTCCAACAACAAAATTTGTCAGTTATTATCATTACGCATAAGTTGGAAGAGGTTATGGCCTTTAGCCAGCGCGTAACCGTGCTTCGTTTGGGCAAAGTTGCCGGACGCGAGGTGACTTCGCAGACCAATCCGCAAGATTTAGCCCGACTCATGGTTGGACGTAATGTGTTGGAAGTCACGCGCAATACTGATCACAAAGCGAGTGACGCGGTTGCTTTGTCCGTTAAAAATCTGAGCGTCTCGGATAATAGAGGTATTCTTGCCCTGCGTGATGTTTCTTTTAGCGTGCATGAAGGTGAAGTTGTCGGGATTGCGGGTATTGCTGGGAACGGGCAAAGTGAACTGGTCGCAGCCCTTGGTGGTCTGATTAAACCTGATTCGGGTGATGTTCGCGTGACCGGAAAAGCTCTTGAATTAGGTGATCCACGGAGTTTTATCGAGCATAAGGTCGCGCGTATTCCTGAAGATCGTCTAAAAGGGGTGTTAGGCGATTTGAGCGTGGCCGAAAATCTGGCCTTGGAACAAATAAATGATTTCACTCAACTCGGTCATTTGAACCACAAGCATATTCAACAATCGGCTCAGCAGCTTATTACGGATTTTCAAATTAAAGCAAAACCGAATGATCGTGTTCGTACACTCTCTGGCGGTAATATTCAGAAGGTCATTCTCGCGCGGACGTTATCTCGCAAGCCAGCCGTTGTTATTGCCGCACAGCCTACGCGTGGACTTGATATTGGTGCGACAGAGTATGTTCATCAAAAGCTGTTGGAACAGAAGGCGCGTGGGGCAGGGGTATTGATTGTTTCTGAAGACCTCGATGAAACTTTATTGCTGAGCGACCGAATACTGGTTATCTACGCGGGACAAATTGTCGGTGAGTTCACAGCGGGACAAGCTAATATTGATCATATCAGTCTGCTGATGGCTGGATCGAAAGTCGCAACGGATTAATTTTTGTTAGGGTGCGCCATATGCTGGGTTTTAAACTTGAACGAGGTTCTGCTCCCCTGTGGTTACGCGGGTTAATCCCCATTTTGGCAATCGTGCTGACGTTTGCGCTGGTGAGTATTTTGATCGTTTTCGCGGGGGCTAATCCTCTCGATGCCATCAATCAACTGCTGATTATTCCGCTTACGAAAAACACAGCACGCGGCGATATTATGGTCATGGCAACGCCCCTTTTACTGACTGGCGCATCCGTTGCTTTCGCATTCGCCAGCGGCTACTACAACATTGGGGCTGAAGGTCAGCTCTATGCGGGGGCGATAGCTGGTGCATGGTTGGGTCCGCAATTACAGTCACAGCCGCCTTTAATTGCCATAACGATTATGCTCATCGGGGGCTTTATAGCGGGCGCACTATGGGCGCTGCCGCCTGCGTTGCTCAAAGTTCGTTTGGGCGTGGATGAAGTCGTAACGACTTTGCTGTTGAATTCAGTCATGTTGTTCATCGTTAGTGCCTTATTGAATGGGCCGTGGCGTGACCCCACTACCGGATGGCCGCAGTCTCCAACCATTGCTGAGAGTGCGCAGTTCCCCATTTTGGTCGCTCGGTCACGCATTCATTTCGGTTTCATCGTCGCTATTGTAGCGATTATTGTTTTGTGGTGGATTTTCAAACGGACTCGTTTTGGCTTAGAACTCCGTTCGGCAGGCATGGGCAAAGAAGCAGCCCATTTTATGGGTGTGCATGTTAATCGTGTTATGTTGACTGCTGCCATCATCAGCGGAGGCGTAGCAGGTTTAGCGGGATTAGGAGAAATAGCGGGGATACATCATCATCTGGTTGAAGCGATTTCTCCCGGTTATGGTTACACGGGTATCATTATCGCCACTTTGGGCGGCCTTACCGCACCGGGGGTGGCACTGGCGGGGTTATTTATCGCGCTCCTCGAACGTGGCGCACTGTCTGCAAACCGTGAACTCAATGTTCCTGTTTATCTGGGCGATGTTATTCAAGCTGTGCTGCTCATCACGACGTTGGCCTTGCTGCTGCTCAACCGCTATCGTTTGCGGAGAGTGCGTTAATGGATTTTATTTTTACGCTCATCGGGGCGACTCTGCGTATCAGCACGCCGATCCTTTTTGCGGCGCTGGGCGAAACTATTATTGAGCGCTCAGGCGTGTTGAATCTGGGTATTGAAGGCACGATGATGATGTCGGCTTTCACCGGCTTTTATGCTGCTCAAACCACAGGTTCGCTTTTCTTGGGTCTAACTGCTGCTATTTTGACAGGTATCATTCTCAACCTGCTCATGGGATTCTTGTCTGTTACGTTGGGTCTTAACCAGCACGTCTCCGGTTTAGGTATTACGCTGTTTGCCACCGGATTGGCGCTGTTTCTGTTCCGGCAAGTTTACGCGGGTCAGCAAACGCCACCGTCATTACCCGCATCGTTCCCTCAGTTGTCGATATTTGCGGGTACGGCACTGGCTCCAGTGTTTAGCCAATATACATTGACTTATGTCGTACTTCTATGTGTACCACTGGTGGCATGGGTGCTCAATCGCACTGCCTTTGGACTTCGTCTTCGGGCGGTTGGCGAAAGCCCGGAAGCCGCTGATATGGCTGGTATCAATGTTTATCGGATGCGCTATTTTGCCCTCATTATTGGCGGCGTTTTCATGGGTATCAGTGGGGCATTTTTATCGTTGGCGCAGTTGGGGGCATTTTCGCAAGGGATTATCAACGGGCGTGGTTGGGTCGCTATAGCGATTGTGATCTTTGGGAATTGGTCAGCCTTTAAAGTGTTGGGAGGGGCGCTGCTGTTTGGTGCGTTACAAGCGCTGCAACTTCGGCTACAGGCAGAAGGGGTTGCACTGCCTTATGAACTGTTGCTGGCATTACCTTATATCATAACGATTATCGTATTGGCAATTACGGGGCGCAACGCTTCTTATCCCGCCGCACTCCTCAAACCATATCGACGGGAAGGGTGAATTTCTTGCTCAATATACAACGGATTGTACAGCAGTGATTTCATGGACTTGCCCCGTTTGAGTGGAGAGAAAGAAAATGCGGAGGTGGACTTAAATAAGGAGTAAGGAAAGAAAAATGAACAGACGCAGTAAGCATCAAACAGAAGAATTTAAAGCGGAAGCGGTGGAGCTTCAGTCTACGTTCGAAACACACACAGACTTTAGCACACGTCATAAACGATATTACCAATCCGTTCTAGGCAACCGTCGTCTGTGGTGTTGAGGATGCTGCGAACGTTCGCGGATACCACATATCATCGGTAATACAGATGAAGCTATGGAGAAACAAGATGATTATTTGGTGCTTCTGAGTAAGAAGTAGGTTGATGGTCTCCTAGTTGTACCCGCATCCTCATAGGTCTGAAAAATCCTTGAGAAGCACCCTAATCCGTTCGTTGTGCTGCATCGAAAATACTTAATGCTCAGGTCGATTTCGTGCGCTGTGACTCAATTGATGGAGCATATCTGCTGACAAAACACTTGCTCAACCTTGGGCATCGGCGTATTTCTATTATCACTGGTTGGCAGGATTATTCAACTGCATTTGACCATGTACATGGCGCTATCCAAGTATTTGAGCAAGCGGGCCTAAGTCAAGTTGCCGCAGGTTAATTGAGGAGAGTTCAATCAAGAGACTGGTTATAGATACACAAAAGAACTCTTGGCGACTACTCTGCGACCAACAATTTCATCGCGATTGGTGTCATGCACGCCTTGCACGAGTCGAATATACTCGTACTGTAAGATATGTCTCTTGTCACTTTTGACGATTTGCAAGCACCATTATGGTCGATCCGTTTTTTTACGGTCGCTATTCAACCTGCCTACGAGATGGGTGAATAGGCTACCAAGCTCTTGTTAGATTGTCTAAATGATAATGGTCCCTAAGGTTATCAGAAAATTATACTGCCGGTCGAAATTGTCGTTAGAAACTCTACTGCCGAGCCTGCCAATCTTTAGAATTCGATGGCTTTTCATGAGGCAAAAGCCATCTAGCACCTTTGAAGGCGCTACGAACAACAAAATACAGGAGAATTTATGACCCCCTTAGTGACTAAATCCCCTCTTATACTCTGGTATCGCCAGCCCGCATACAAGTGGGTAGAAGCCCTGCCCATCGGTAACGGGCGGCTGGGCGCGATGGTATTTGGCGGTGTCCAACGAGAACGCATTCAACTTAAAGAGGACACACTGTGGTCTGGCGGCCCCAAAGATTGGAATAACCCGCAAGCTAAAGCGGTTCTCCCTGAAGTACGCCGCGCAATCGCGGTTGGGGATTATGCGAAGGCCGACGAACTCTGCCGGCAGATGCAAGGTCCCTATAACCAATCTTACCAACCGCTTGGTGATTTGCACCTCGATTTTTTGGCATCGGAAGAATATGGCGACTATTATCGAGATTTATCTCTCGATGAGGCGATTGCAACTACGCGCTACGCAATGAATGGGGCAATATTTAGTCGGGAGATTTTCACTAGTTTTCCTGATCAGGTTGTGGTCGTGCGCCTCACATGCAGCCAACCGGGACATCTATCATTCACGGCACAGTTAAGCAGTTTGCTGCGGTATATCACGGACATTAAAGAGGATACGCTGATTCTCAAGGGCAAATGTCCTGCACACGTCGAGCCGAGCTATCGCGGTGATGTGCCTGACCCGATTGTATACAATGATCATGAAGGCGTGACTTTTGAGATACATCTTCGAGCCATCGCCGAAGGTGGAACGGTTATAGTCGATAACGACTCTATACGTGTTTCTAGTGCGGATACTGTGACGCTATTTATTTCGGCTGCAACCAGCCTCAACGGATTTGATAAATCGCCCGGGCGGGAAGGTCAAGATCCTGTTGTGAGAGCTGCCAAATATTTGAATGCAACAGTGAACCAATCTTATGAAACCCTTCGACAGCGACATATTGACGACTATCAGAGGCTTTTCAAGCGTGTAGAATTTAAACTCGATGGTGAAATCGTAGATGCTTTGTAACTACTCAGGTGGTATTTGAGGGAGAATTGCGTAATCAAGGCTAATTCATCTCAACCATCTGAGGGAGACTTCATCGCTCCTAGTTCCAAAATCGATACTCGCATTTTGGAAAATGAGGG
>JACDGI010000287.1 GCA_013821665.1 Anaerolineae bacterium | reverse complement strand
CGAGATAGGTGTTCGTTAGCTTCCCCTCAGGTGCTATTCGGCGCACAATACGCAGCGGCAGACCATCCATGTTCTCTGTTTTATGACTGGCAACAACTGAACCTACGACCACACCAATAACCATTGATGGTTATTCCTTACGTCCGCTGGTTGGTTCGCGCCCGACAACACTTTCGATTGCAGCTACTGCTGCGCCGTAACCCGCCATAATATCCTGCTCATCGCCGCCCAAGTAAACACGCCCAAAACTGCCAAAGGCTTGCACTTCTAGAATGTTGATGTTGGCGGCCTTTTCAGCCTCATTAGCTGCTAGTGCCGCGTAAGCTGCCGGTTCAACTTCGAGGACATACATGGTTTGTCCGGCCAAAATCATTTGCCCGTGGCGCAAACGATTAATAAGTTGAGTCTGGTAAGCATCAATATTGCGTATGATTTGGCTGGATATAATTCTCGGCTTCAAACGGTCTTGTTCACGCACGCCGAGCGAGTCTAAAATGGCCTCACCAGCCGCTCTTGTTTCAGCTTGGCTGCCGGAATGGACTTCTAATAAACCATAAAGCCGTTCAACAATTTGCATTCCGGGGCGCACACCGGTTGCCTTAAGCGCCACATCCGTTATGCGGTTAATCTCAATACCCGGCGAAATCTCGATCCAAAGTGACGAATCGCCCGGAACGGGCAAAAAACCACGCGCTACTGTTCCCAAAAATGCTGCATGTTGCGGTTGCAAGGTATCCAAAAAAACATAACTTCTCAAATCGACGGTCACGGTTTAATCCTCCGGGCAGAAGTCGGTTCAGATTGTTCAATCGAGGTAATTTTTGGCGTACTACGCTGTAACTCTGGCGTGGAGTCTGGTATGCCTAACAAGGCTTCCAAACGTGCGATAGTCTTGTGTTCAAATTCTTGATATTGGCAAATATCGCACTGCCATACCGCAGTGTTTGGCACACTCACCAACATATTATTGTAAATCGTGAGATATGTGGTTTTCTTAGGCTGGCAAATTCCAATTTGGCAATTCGGGCAGGGGAAAGCGGATGTGTCTGGCATGATGCCTCTTTTCGGCTGTATCTAAGGTGAGGAAGCGCCCGTCTCACCATAATTATACGATAAAATGCCCCACTTCGCAGGAGGCCACCAACGTACTATCGCACGTCCTACAATTTGTTGACGCTTAATCGTGCCAAAGGATCGCGAATCTCGACTATGATTGCGATTATCCCCCATGAAAAAATACTCATCTGCACCCAGATTCCAGCTTTGATCAGGGCAGTAAGCAATTTGACAGGGTTCGTTTAAATAAGGCTCGATGAGTTTTATCCTGTTAATATAAACGGATTGATCGCGGAATTCAATCTTTTCACCCGGTAATCCGATCAGACGTTTGATGAGTCTGTCTTCGTCGGGCGTATAATCATTTGGCTCAAAGACCACAATATCACCACGGTGTGGTTTACTGAACATGTAGCTTACGCGGCTAACGAGAAGACGTTGTCCCTCGACCAAATTGGGCTGCATACTAATCGAAATGACGACTGATCGCGGCACTGCCATTTCGAGCAGCGCATAAACCGCGATCAAAAAGAAAAACAAATTGAGCAGTTCTCGTAATCTGGTTTTTCGGTGCAGCCTCGGACGTGGGAACTTCCTGCCAACTTTGGTCATTCAGTTTCAGACTATTATTGGACAAATGGATTGTCAGGATAACGGGATGTGCCGACAATGCCCCAATTCTGTGGCGGCCAGTATCGTACCAATGCTTCTCCAATCACACGCTCACGTTTCACGATACCGAAGGATCGCGAGTCGCTGCTGTGATTGCGGTTGTCTCCCATGAAGAAATAATCATCCGCGCCCAACTGCCATGTGTGGTTTGGGCAGCGTCCTGCTTCACATGGCTCGTTAATATACGGCTCGTTCAGTTCTTTACCGTCAATGTAAACTTTGGTATCGCGGATTTCGACTGTTTCGCCCGGAAGCCCGATCACACGCTTGATATACGGCGGTTCATCAGGCGGTTGCCCCGGCGCATTAAAGACGATGATTTGTCCGCGTTGTGGAGTGCCGAATAGGTAATTCACGCGGCTAATCATCAAAACTTGCCCCGTGAAAAACGTCGGTTGCATACTAGGGCCTTCGACAATAAAGCGCACGGTAGCCAAATTCACCAGCGCATAAATCGCACCAATTAAAATAATGGTCTCTAAGATTTCCCGTCCATAACCACGCTGTCGGAGAGGAGGGCGTGGCGTGGTGACAGCGGTTTCTACGGAAGGTGTTGAGTTAGGTACTGTTTCCAAGTGATGTTCTCGATTACAAATGTGGGTGAGTAGTCGTCATTTATAGAGCCATACTAACGAAGCAATTGCACATGCTTAGTCAAATCATGTTGAGTACAATTATAACCCTGCCGCTGTCACGCTGACAATCCTGCGCCCGTTCCTCTAATCCTTTACTTCCTTTATTGGTACTTAAGTGTCGAAATTCGTCGTCTGTACTATACTGTGTGTAGAATATCACACATGTCTAAGCTCATTGATACGGATCGCGAGGCATATTTTGGCAGGTGAACGCATACTCATTGTTGATGATGGTCGTGAAAATCGCGATTTTATCGTTGAATATGTTATTGAGCCTAATGGTTACGTCCCTTTAATTGCGCGGGATGGTCAAGAAGGGCTTCAATTGGCGCTTCAAGAGCGTCCTGACCTCATTTTGCTTGATTTACAAATGCCCAAGTTGAACGGTATTGAAGTTCTAGAGCATCTGATGGCTGCCGAAGCGCACATTCCGGTCATTTTGATGACCTTTCATGGCTCTGAAGAAATCGCCGTTGAAGTCTACCGCTTAGGCGTGCGCGATTACGTCAAAAAGCCTTACACAGTCGAAGAAATGACGGCTGCCATTGACCGCAGTTTGACCGAAGTACGGCTGCGAAAAGAAAAAGAAGCCTTAACAGAACGCCTCCTTCAAGCCAACCGCGATTTGCAGGTGCGTTTAAAAGAACTTGACGTTCTATATACGGTCGGTAAGAGCGTAACCGAACTCACGAATATGAATGAACTGCTGCCGCGCATTGTTGATGCAGCATCCCATATCGCACAGGCCGAGGAAAGCTATATCTATTTGTTAGAAGGTGAGCGCTTGATGTGCCGCGCTCATAAGCGACACAACGCAGGGCGAGGTCGTCCTGCTGATTTTGAGGCACTTGACCCCATAGCCACTCAGGTTATGAAACATGGGAAGCCTATTTTGCTTGGGCCTGAGCAGTTATCGCAGCAGAGCCAGAAGACCTACGCGATGGCCTATGCGCCCATGACATTACGCAATCAGGTGATGGGTGTCCTGGGGGTCAGCAATCTTACACCCGACTCCCATATTTTCACGAAGCATGATGCTGCCTTGTTGAGTACGCTGACCGATTACGCCGCCATCGCCATCGAAAACGCCCGTAATTTTGCCGCGCTGCGGGAGACCAAAGAGCGTGAACACGACCAATTACGGGGTACGTTTGAGCGCTTTGTTCCACCTTCAGTTGTTGATCGTGTGCTTTCCAATCCTGAAGATCTAAAGCTCGGCGGGACACGGCAGGAAATTAGTGTATTGTTTGCTGATATTCGGGGGTATACCTCGTGGAGCGAGAACGCACCGCCTGAAAAAGTCATCGAAATGTTGAATGATTATCTCAGCTTGGCGGCTGAAATTATTCTTGCGTGGAACGGTACGCTAGATAAATTTTTCGGCGATGGCCTCATGGCGATTTTTAATGCACCCAATGAACAATCGGATCACATTCACCGTGCCGCAGATGCCGCTCTTGCTTTGATGAAAGCCGGTGAAGAAATGCGTGCCCGCCGTGGTGATGATCTTTCGTACAGCATCGGTGTGAACGTGGGTGAGGCTGTCGTCGGTTTCATCGGCACGGATCGCGCAGTCAACTATACAGCCATTGGTGATGTTGTGAATACCGCCAAACGCTTACAGGAACTTGCTCCCGCCGGGAAAATCTGGGTGGAATCGGCGGTCGTGGAACGTCTCGCGGGCATGATACAGGCTCAACCCCTTGGCGAAATTAAAATGCGAGGTCGTAAGAAACCAGCCTTCGCTTTTGACTTGATTGGCCTCAACTCGAACGATCAGTGATCGAAATAAAAAGGTGTCACAGATTGGTCTGTAACACCTTTTTTTGTTTTACTGTCCGATACGTCGTTTAGGTTTACTGGTATCTTCTAACATACCATCGCGTGGTCGGAAACTCAGTCGGATCGGTGTTCCTTCAAATGGAAACTCTGCCCGTATCTGATTTTCGAGGAAGCGCTTATACGTAAAATGCACCAACCGTGTATCGTTTACGTGGAACAAGAATACCGGTGGGTTGACCGCCACTTGCGTAAGATACAATAGCTTGAGGCGTTTGGTTCCCTTGGTTGGGGGTGGATGCTTCTGAACGGCTGCTCGCAGCAAGCGGTTCAGTTCCGATGTCTGGATACGCTGGAAACGTGCTTGCCATACACGATGCGCGGTTTCCAGTACTTGATGCACACGTTGTCCGGTGAGCGCACTGATGAAAATCACCGGCGGTTCCGACAAAAAGTCGAACTTAGCACGAATGTCATCCGCAAACACGTTCATGGTGTGTTCGTCTTTTTCGACGGCATCCCACTTATTGACGATCAACACCACACTCTTGAAAGCGTCTTTGATATATCCGGCGATATGCTGGTCTTGATCAGTAATGCCATCCACAGCATCAATTAGGAGTAGGGCTACTTCTGCCCGTTCCAATGCTTGCATCGTTCGGATAACACTGTGCTTCTCTACACCCGGCTCGATCTTGCCACGTCGTCTAATACCTGCCGTATCAATCAATCGGACGGTTTCGCCATGCCAATTAATTTCGGTGTCGATTGCATCTCGTGTCGTACCCGCCAGTGGGCTGACGATGACCCGTTCTTCGCCAATGAGCAGATTGAGCAGACTACTTTTACCAACGTTAGGCCGCCCGACGATAGCAATCTTCATCGTATCGTCGTCTTCATCATCATTCATATCGGGGAGTTGTTTGAAGGTCTCCACGACAGCATCCAACAAATCGCCTACGCCCAAACCGTGATAAGCGCTGATGGCAAAGACTGCGCCTAAGCCCAGCGCATAAAATTCAAAAGCGTCATCGGTACGTGTCAGGTTATCAGCCTTATTAGCCGCTACGAAAATGGGTTTGCCTTCATTTCGCCGCAGGATGAGTGCGATTTCTTCATCTGCCGCTGTAATGCCGTGTGTCGAGTCCACCAGTAAAATGATTACATCAGCTTCTTGTACCGCTAATAACGCTTGTGCCTTAATCTGTGGCACGAAATCAATGCTACCTTCCGCCAACGGGGCTGTATCGCGCGTGCCTTTAGGTTGGTAAACTTCAATGCCGCCAGTATCGACAACATTAAAAGTCATACCGTTCCACTCGCATTCGGATTGGATACGGTCACGCGTCGTACCCGGAATCGGGTCAGTGACCGCCATCCGTTCACCCACGAGGCGGTTAAATAATGTACTTTTGCCCGTGTTTGGGCGACCTACCAGCGCGACCAATGGTCTCCGCGCCATAATGCTATTGCCTTTCCATTCACATACGAACAGGGCATGTCACAGACATGCCCCTATATTATTCTAGCAGATGGATGTGTGGAATCGTAGGGAGAGAAGACTCACTTCAGTTTACGGATAAGAGAGAGGTTTGCACTTTTGTAGGTTTGAAAACTCGAACCATTTTTGCTTGACGGATATGAACTTATGTTCTAAAATAGAAGAGAAAAAGGAACTATTTGGAGAATGCCTTATGTCACCTGTTGCCCACTCATCACCACTTAAAATGAAAAGCAAAGTGAGCAGCGGTACACCCCTATTGCACGGCGGCGGCATTGAGCGAGGCATCCGCTGCATTGGTATCATTTCAGCGGCAGCCACCGAGGCTCCCGCCGGCACAAAATCTCAATTCGGCGGCTTACTCCCTCAATCCCGCTGCACACTTCAGCGGAAATAATGCAATTTGTGCAGTAAATGCAGTAATAACTGCATCATTTGCAACATTTATGCAAGGAAATGGCTACTGTCGTGTAAGGACTTTGAGGACTTATTTTCCTTGACGTTTGCCTACAGATTAGAAGTGCCTTTAGCGCACTTGTCCCTCCTTATAGCATGACGGCTTCAGCCTCATGCGAGGCAAACCACAACATTTTTGAGTACTGGACAACGCGTTCTAGGGCAACATTCTGAGCATCAAAACCTTATCTATAACGCTGCTTCACTAAGGTTGTTCGGTACCTTCAGGCGTAATTGGAGTGCTGCTGTTGTCAATGATCTGCACGTCAACTTCACCCGGTAGCACCGATACACCCTCATTTGGGATTTGGCCTTGACCTACAGACACACTAAGTGGCAGCGTGTAATTCCCTGGAGCAAGGCCATTTAAATCAAGCACCACACCAATGTCATCCGCTGTTAGTTTGTTGACGACTTCTTGCGGCCCGTTCACCAGTACGGAAACGGTGTTAGGCGAAATCTTTGCCATAAGATTGTCACCCATACCGAGTATCTTCACTGGAATCGCTTCGAATTGTTTGCTGGTCGTTACGGGTTTAATCTCGACATACACAGTAATATTTGGCCCCGAAAGCAGCAGCAAATCTGTGTTTGGTAGAATGATAGGCACTGACACTTCAAAGCTGCTGGTGTGGTCGCTCAGGTCAATTGGCTGTGTCGAGAGTGTATCTTCCATTGCTGCCAGTAAGCTAGGCGTTCCGCTAACCAGTACGGATTGTGGCTCGTAACTCAAAGTGTTCAAAACATAACCGCTAGGCGGCATCCCCTGAACGTTGGGACGCACACTAACTTCCCGTACATCTTCGCGTCGGCGAATATTAACGCTCACACGCACAACTTGCGGATCAAGTGTCACATCATTGACCACATTACCATCAGCATCCACGGGGTTTAAACGAAGATCAACTTCCAACGGATTGCGCTGCTGTCGTAAATCCAACTCGACCTGTGCAGCCACAACTTCATTGACATTTGATGAAGCCCCGCTTGCCAACACTTGATTCAAATTAACGTTGAAAGTCGGCTCACCACGCGAATATCCTGCTGGTGGCTCACCCGTTACAACCGCCCGCAAAGGTACTTGGCGCTGTGCAGCTTCTTCGAGTATGACACGCATTTGATGGGGCGAAATATCGAAAACCGTAGCCTGTTGCCGCGCCAACGTCGCTTTAAGTTCGACGAAATGTTCTCCAGCCGTCAAACCACTCAAATCAGCACTGACAACAATTTCGTCACTCGTCAATAAATCGAGTACCGAACTTGGCGCACGGATGACGATGCTGGCTTGTCGATTAGCTACAGCAGGGTAGGTGATCAGCAATCCCGCATCAGCATTCATGTGAACTGGAATGCGGTCACGGAATCGCTGCTGCTGAATAGGATCAGATTGAAGTGTGGCGATCATCCAAATGAGAAACGCCAGTATCATCGAACCGATGAACCACACAAGATTGTCGAGAATAAATCGCCGGTTACCGTTCGCTGACCGTTGCATTACGCCTGTTTCCGTCGGTCACGTCGTGCAGCCATAAATGCTTGTCCACGTTCAAGTAGTTGAGTAATAGGATTGCCTGATTGTTCGCGATCATCACCATAAAACGCACTCAAGATTGTTCGCAGTCGCTTGCTATCCAACTTGGCGATCATGCGCCCCGCATTCGTAATTGAAATGCGTCCGGTTTCTTCGGAAACGACCACACAGATAGCATCACTCACTTCACTAATGCCCAGAGCAGCACGATGGCGTGTTCCCAGCTTCGGATCAGGTAAATTGCGGCTGGCTGTCAGCGGTAGCACGGACGCTGCGGAAGCCATACGTCCGTTTTCATCAATAATCGCTGCACCGTCATGTAACTCTGTCTTAGGCCAGAAAACGGTGAGGAGTAGTTGAGATGTGACATCACTATTGAGGCTGATGCCTGTTTTGATATATTCTTCAAGGCTGCTTTGTCGCTGTAAAACGATCAATGCGCCGTGTCGTCGCTCGGAAAGTTTTTCAGCAGCCAGACTAATTTCTTCGATGACATGTGCGCGTAAGGTTTCGGGGGCTTGTCGGTTGAGGAGTGTTCCGGCGCGTCCCAATCGTTCCAACGCACGTCGCAGTTCTGGCTGAAAAATAACCGGAATCGCTAAACCCATCACCACCAATAAATTCTGTGTGAGCCAGCGCAGCGCTTGCAAGTCGAGTACGCTAGAAACCACCAGCAAACTCACGAGCAAAAATAAGAGACCTCGGAGTAGGGCAATCGCTTGTGTACCACGGAAGAAGAAACTTGCGCCAAAAAACACCAACCCCACTAGAAATATATCTAGCAGGGCTTTCCATGTCAGATTATCCAGTGCCCACAGCAGTTCCACGCCTAACCACCCAGTTGCACAAGCAGTTTGCGGTAATCTTCAACCCCATCAGGGTTTAGTGCAATAATTTGTCGTATTGTATTGGTTGCTTCCTGATGCGCTCCTGCTTCGAGTTGCAGTTCTCCCAGCGCGTCTAATTGCCGGATAGCATCGTTCTTGCGTTTGAGTTGTGTGTAAATCGCCGCCAGCCGCGACCGCAAACCGGTGTCGTTCGGATAGGTCGTTACCAACTCTTCAAGCAGTTGAGTAATCCGGTTGGGCTGCTTGTTTTTCGCGTAAATCCGTAGCAAAGCATCCAACTTCTTGATGGCTTCGGTAGGACTGTTTTGGCGGTAATGTAAATCGACCAGCATCCGGTGTGCGCGTTCATCATCGGGTACAAGTTGGATAATTTCATCGTAAGTCTTTTGCGCCTTACGAATATCCAACCGCATCTGGTCAATATCGGCTACTCGATGCTTGATGCGTACAATTTTGTCAGGCGTAGCACCTACTCGATTAGCTAAACGTTCTGCCGCCCCAAAGATGTCACGCGACATATCAAAATTGCCGAGTTGATGATGCGTGTCGGCCAGATCAACATATTGGTCGAGTGCTTCGTCCCAACGTTGTTCGCTTTCCAGCAGTTCAATCAGGCTCTCGCGCACCGAAATATCGAGCGGAGCCATTTCCAAGACTTCGCTTAATATCGAAGCCGCACGGTCATTCTCACCGCGTACCAGATAAGTCTTGGCGATGATATTATATTTGTTGATGGCTTGCCGGACGCGGCCTTCCTTCATCATAATCTCGGCCATACGCACATGTACCGGCAGGTAGAACGCCGAGAACTCGACCGCACGATGTGCTTCATCCATCGCCAACGTATACAAACCTTGCCGTGTATAACGGTCAATACGGGAT
>JACDGI010000286.1 GCA_013821665.1 Anaerolineae bacterium | reverse complement strand
TTATTCCCCCGTAAAGCCATAATGAACATAACGTCGTGCGTAACGGAAAAATAAGAGTGCTAACCCTAACGACAACACTAATATGACGAGTGATAGCATTGAGGCATAACCCGCCTGCCAGAAGACAAAAGCATTCTTGTATATGTTCAACGAGAGCATTAATGTGCTGTTGACCGGGGAACCAATCGACTGACCGCTGCCACCACCGCCGCTACCCCCAACAGAAGCGGCGTAGGCCTGTGTGAATATTTGGATAAAAAACAAGATACCGGTCAGTACATTATAGAAAAGGACAGGGCTGAGACCTGGTAGCGTGACATGAATAAATTTATCCCAGGTACCTGCCCCGTCAATCTCGGCTGCTTCATAGAGATGTCGTGGAATGTCACGTAAGCCTGCCAAAGTAATGACCATGACCTGACCGGTGGTATTCCAGATGACCATGATGAGAATGGCGGGTTTTGCCCAAAGTGGATCAGCTAGCCACCCAGGCGATTCGATGCCTAAAGCATTTAACGGCATTTTCAGTAATCCGTAATTAGGATTCAGAATCCAGAGAAATAGCAAAGTAACCACTAATGGAGGGACGAGTGTGGGTAGATAGATTAGGGTTCGATATAAATCAACACCTCGCATTTTCTGGGCTAACGGAAGCGCAATTAGGAGACCCACCATTACGGACAAGGGTACACCCAAGCCTGTCATCCAAGCAGTATTTCCGAGGGACTTCCAAAAGAGCGAGTCACCCGCCATTCGCGTGAAATTATCTAAACCCGTAAATTTGGTGTTGGCCGGTTGTAGTATGTTGTAGTTGGTAAATGCCAGATAGATTGCCATCGCCATCGGGTATAAACCAAAGATAAGAAATCCGATTAACCACGGCGAAACGAACACCAAACCGCGCAGGTTGCGTTTTACTTCGTTCATGTTGTCAACCTATCCAGTAATGAGAGGGCAGGTTCTATCTCTACCCTCTTTAAAACACGATGATGAACTAAACTGCTGGTGGACCCGCCGCATCCAGCAGCGCTTGTACTTCCGTCGTACATTGGTTCAGCGCATCTTCTGGGGTGGCTTGGCCGAGCAGGACTGCCTGTTCAGCTTCACTAATTTTGAGTGAATAAGAGTGAGCGACAGCAATTCGTGGGAACACGCGCTGGCTTTTCAATTCCTACTGCTTGATAAACCACTCGAAACGCTGGTCATTTTGCAATGCGTAGGGGGGCGATTTCAGCAACTGGCACGGATTGGCAACGACCTGTGCGAAATTCGAACATTGCTGAGGGTTAAAGCACATGAACTTCATGAACTCCCATGCTTCCGTCGGATGTGGACTACCAGCTGGCAAACAAATGGGATTACTATCGGCATATGAAACACCAAACATGTCAGGGTTATCTTTGGGAGCGGGGAAACCACCCGCATTAATATTTTTGACGTTGAAAGGAAAGTCAGCCGTCGGGAAAACAATATTCCATTCGCCGTCATAGACCATTCCAACTTTACCCGTGCGGAAAACATCTTGGTCAGTTAGATAACCACCGGCACTGGCAAGGAAGTTTTTGACCTTTTGTCCACCGTATTTTTCGTAGAAAGCCAGTTCCCACTTGAGGGCTTCAATGTTTTTGGGATGGTTCGCAGTAATTTTGTTGGTTGCGGAATCGTACCAATCGCCACCCATCGCCCAAGCATAAAGAATCAGATTGCATACTTGCCCGTTAGCGAGACCGGGATAGTCAGGAACGAAACCCAAGCGTTGGATATTGCCATCTTTGTCAACAACATCCATCTTAGCTGCCCATTCGACCAGTTCCTCCATCGTTTGTGGGCCTTTTTCAGGGTCAAGGCCAACTTCCGTGAAGATATCGCGGTTCCATAGCAATCCAATATTAAAGTTAGCCGTTGAAACGGCAAATACCTTGCCGTTGTATGAATTAGCTTCAGGCGTATACCAATAAACGCGATCTTTCCAATCCGGGACATCTTTTGCCAGCAAGTCTGTCAAATCTTGTAATGCGCCACGATGAGCATACTCTGGAACTGCATCACTCAGCACAAAGTGAACTACATCAGGCGAGCTGCCAGACCCAATCGCAGTAGCGATTTGTGATTGGTCAGGTGTATTCGTCAATGTAACAATGATATTCGGGTACAGTTTGGTAAAGTCAGCCGTAATTTGTTCCAAGGCGGTCGAATTAGGGGGGGCCGCCAAATTGATGCCAGAACTGTAACTCAACTTTTTCTTGAAGTGCGAGGAGCCGTTGGTTAGGGATATAGGCTCCAAGTAAGGCTCCTATACCTACACCGAGTCCACCTCTGAGGAAACTGCGACGGCTAATCTGGTTCGGAAAACCCTTAGGATCAGACATGTTCAAGCCCTCTCTATTATTCCGGAATTGACGAAATTTGTTATACAGCTTTGCTGTTTGACAGCCGATCTCGACCGAAAAATACAAAATGAATACTATTTCCCTATGGCCATGCATAGGAAGAAAAATATCAGTTAGGCAATGGCTATTCGGTGATCAGCCATGCCTTCCAGTTGCTAGGTTATCAACCTGCGGTGGTTATAAACTACAGTATGTGCGTCAAAACACTCATGCTTTATCCTCTAAACTCGCCAATATGCGCTGCCGACCAATATAGATGGGGAAGCGGTCACCCGGATAAATAGAGTCAACCACTTCAATCGGATGAAACTCTTCAGTAAAAGTGACACGATGAGCAACGAGTACAGCTTGTTTGAGCTGCATATCCAACCACTCTGCTTCCTGCTTGCTCACCAGACGGGCTTCAATCTCAGCTTCGGCCCATACGGGATAGACACCGAAGTGATGACGCATAACCTCAAATAAAGACAGATTTTCAAAATTTTCTCTGTGAATATCGGGTAGCAAATCCAAATTGATATACGCATATTCGACGGCCACTGGCTGACCATTGGCAAGTCGTACACGGTTCAATTGAAATACATCAGCTCCTTTTGAAAGCTGTAGTTTTGAGGCCACATCATCAGACGCGCTCATAATTTGCTGCACAATGACCTTGGATGTAGGCTCTAAACCGCGCTGACGTAATTCATCCGAATAACTCAGCAAACCTGATGCTTCGCGGATTTTGGGACGCGCTAGAAATGTACCCTTTCCTTGCATCCGGTACGCAATCCCCCGTTGCACCAGTTCATCAGTTGCTTGCCGCGCCGTGAGGCGACTCACGTTATAGCGTTCCGCCAATTCACGCTCGGAAGGTAGCTGCTGACCATAAGTCAAACTGCCTTCGTGGATACTTTGGGTGATTGCTTGAGCAATCTGTATATAAATCGGCGTGAAACTCTGTCGGTTAATCATGGTGCATACCTTAACATGTGATATGTATAGTTGTCAAGTGGACTATACCAGTTGATTGATGTAGTTCTTTTGACACTTGGATTGAACCTGCGTTTGATAAAGTCTAGCAGCAAATAGTAACTTTGGTGTCAAACGAGAATTGACATTGTTATTTGTCGGATCACATCAATTAAAGTTAGGCCATCTCAGTTGGGTAGAAACATTTGAGAATTGAATCGATTTAAAATTTATTCCACATCGGGTCAAATACCTCGGGGCTTGCTGCGGGAAGTTTCACTCTTATTTCGGTCGTTGAGAATATCTAAATAACAAGTAGCTGGCTTTCTATGATGTCTACATTTTCAATGAGAGGAATTGCAGCCCACCCTGAAATTGTTTTGCAGTGAAAATTCCAATATCCTTGCCGTTCATCATAGAGGTTAGACAGTAGTCTGAATCACCAACCAATGGAATCGAAATCACAATTTCGGTTTCACGTTCACCGTTTTTGAACAAGACCAGTATCCCATCACCCATACGGTTGAGTCGGGCAAAGACATCTCACTGAGCGGCATTTGGATGCTTCTAAGCACCCAACAGAAAAAAGCTTTGCTCGGCGAGAATTTCCTTCCGCAGTTGTTTGAACCAATAGATTTTGGCACAGCGTTATTTTGTGGAAGGTATTGCCAATACCGGTATGAAGTAACATTCTATACTGGAATTCAATTATATGTGAGCGAGGAGTGTTCATTTTCGTTATAAAGTACTCCTCTTAGGATCCATAAGTTATATATGATTTACATTCTTCGTCCTATCATATTTGATTGATTACTGGGATGATATGCGCTTAACCATGGTTGTTTATTAAACCCGTTCCAAGATCAAAATTCAGAAATGATAGATTTTTTCTCGATCCATGCAATCATGTTGAGCACAAGATAATTCCAGTTTTGAAAGCCACGATTGAGAATCGGCTCACCATTTTCTGGCTGGTAGTATTCATGTAATGCGCCGAAGCGTTCTATATCTCGTCCAAACAAGCGAATTGTCCGTTCCGCTAATTGGTGAGCATCTTCGTCAAAGCCATAACGCACTAGTCCTCGAAAAGTCAGGTAGTTGGAAACACCCCAAACCGGACCTAGCCAGCATGACGGATTGCCTGATGCACGGATACTGTACATCTTCTCCAACTTTGAAAGCGTACGAACCCCGTAGGGCGCGTTAAAGGTACGTGTGTTACGATAATGTTCCTCAACAATCCGTTTCGCTTGACTCGGGGTTGCAATGCCTGCCCACATGGCTAAAAATCCTGACCAAACGCCAATGCGTTGAATTAAACAGTCCCAATCCCGCGGATGCCCTGTGTGTAAACCTGTGGCTTCTACAGGTCGTAAGTTAAGATCGACGCTGTAAAAGAACCCATCGCGCTCATCCCAACAGTGTTCCTGTATGGCATTGCGTAAGTATTCGGCATCTTTTTGCAATTCCCACCCCACTTCCTGCAAATTGAGGCGCTGTGCCAAATATATCGCTGCCTCAAACTCCTTAAGCATCATACAATTTAGAAAAATTGCGCCTGAACTGCGAGGTGGACGGAAATAGGTGCAAGGGTCATTGTCACCGCCAATCATAAGGTCGCTTTGCCAGAAATATACGCCGCAATTATGGCGGTGATGGTTGCGATAGTTATTGAGAAAGGTCAGCAAATAGTAAAACTTATCGCGCAGCCACTCGCCATCACCGCCATTTTGTTGGGTGATAAACGCTGCATGTTGTGCTAGAACTGGTTTATGCATGTTCTCACGGTAGGGATTCAGGGCCTTATAAACGTCCCCGCTCCGATTGATAACAATTGGAATCCAACCATCCATCCCGCCCCAATGGAGATAATTGCTGATGCAGCCTTGCTCATAATCTGCAACATTTTTTACGGCGTGTTCATCCCCTACCTCCAATAATATTTGTCGCAGCGCAACATTGCTCAACCATGAGTCCCAATCCCATAAGACATCCGCATACTGCTGGCTGCCGGGTGTAATGAACGGGTAGGGCATATTTCCACCTCTATCTCGAAACATACCCCGGTAATTGTCTAAAAGATTCTGTCGAATATGTCTGATGTAACGGGCAATTTCAGCTTGCATGTGGGGTTACCCTTATTGGAGCGTGATATAAAACGCAGAGTTGCCACATGAAGCTGCGTAAATGCGGTTTGCACTCGACTCAAGCGCCACACTTTTCCAACGGATCGCTCCCATGTGATTGTCATAAATATCCCGCCAAGACATTCCACCATCACGGCTTATATAAACCGAGGACTCGCAGGGAGACCAGTACAGGGGTTCACTGACTACTACAAGTAGTTTCCCGTCTGCGCCACCAACGGCAATGGAGGTAGCGTTAAAAATCCGATCATCATTCGGAAATATTTTTTCCCATGTTTCACCGTAATCACGGCTTCGCCATAAGCCTTCACGGATAAAACCCGCAAAGAGCATACCCGGCTCATGCTCATCGGCACGGATAATGTTTAATACTGAAGCGTGGTCGCGTTTGAAAGGTAGCATTTGGCTGATGCTCTGCCAGGTCTTTCCCGCATCAGTTGACCGAAATAAGCCTTCTGTCCATTCACCCACATAAATTGTTTCGGGACGATGGGGATCAATGCAAAGCAGTTGGTGTGTTCCGCAAACATTTTTCGTTTGAGCAATGACGACTGATAGCAGTTCGTTTTCAATCCAATTGCGCTCATGTGGCACACGTTTGATGTATTCCGGGAAAACAGAAGGCAATCGTTCCCAATGCTCTCCCCAGTCGAGGGATTGATACAATCCCGCTCCACTCTCAATGATGCCGTCAAGATAAGCGTAAAATTTACCGGGCTGAAAAGGATCTTCTGCAAGGGCTTGTACAGAAATCCCCGCAGCCCGCGATTGAAAGGCAAGACGGGATTCATCTGTATCGGGCAGAGCGGTTATTTGGAGCACAACATGCGGATTGCTGCCGTCTGTATCGGCTCGAATAAGTGTGCATCCGCTCCGTCCTTTGACTCCGTAGAGTACGAGGTTAGGGTGGTAGCGAGAGGCTATAATGGCTGTACTATCGGGCTGAGTTGAGTCCAGCTTCAAATGTGGCATGGAGTCGAAGGTACGTCCGCCATCCGTGCTGAATTTGGGGTTATGGTCTGCTGTAACCATAAATAGAGTTTCAGGTTGCGACGGATGCGTGACAATATTTTCAACGCAGATATTTTCCATCCCCTTAAAATGATTTGCATCCCATGTCATTCCGGCATCACGACTAATGGCAACACCATACCAATTGCTGATATAAAGGGTTTGGCTGTCACGTGGATCAACACGGATTTTAGAAATTGCCCATCCTGCATAAGGCAGCGTCATATAAGATGGATAATTATGGATGTCTTCAACTTCATGCCAGCGAATAAGCTGCCATGATTCACCACGGTCTTGAGAACAGTAAACCCCAATCGGCGGGACATCGGGGTCAAAATTGGGAAATGTTTCTGCGGCTGCATACAAACGACTAGAGTTTTGCGGGTCCAATGTGAGCGTACCGAACGGATATTTTGATAGGTTAGGGGCATGGTTAACCCAAGTGTGTCCTCCATCCGTTGATTTAAGAATACCCTTCCCCAGGCAAGCTGCATGAAGGACATCCGGTACATGGGGATCAAAAACAATTTCACCGAAGTCTATGTTCTCGTGCAGTACCTCCCAGGTGGCGCCACGATCACACGAACGATATAAGCGTGGTGGGTTGGGGCGGACATAATCATATTGTTGAGTAACAAATAGCGGGTCATGATCAAATTTACCAATTGTCCCGACATAGATTGTGTTTTCGTAGCTTGGATGTAAGTAAACACATGCAATACGTTCATCCTTCAGACCTGAGTAAGTCCAAGTTTCACCGCTGTTTGTGCTGATCCAAAGTCCTTTCGAATATCCGCCTGCGATAACCACATTTGGATCAAAAGGATCAACTTGGAGGACTTCTCCATACTGGCGGGTTTCACCATTGCCATAAAAGTCAACATCTCGGCTGACAGCATACCAGTATTCACCGCCATCTACACTCTTGTGAATGGTGCCGAAGAATTTGTTGCCACGTACCGAACCAGACCCACGAAATAGAAGTTGATTATCATGTGGACTAAGGGCAATACTGCGCACGTCATGTTGATGGCATTCGTGCATCCCATAATTGCGCACCTGCCAACTGCGCCCCCCATCTAAGCTTTTAAACGCACCTGCCACATCAGATCGCGCGTAGAGAATGTCAGAATTTTGGGGATCTTGCAGGATTCCGGCAATAAAGCCACCACCGTTTAGAGTCGATTGCTGCCATATTTCTGTTTGTGTAGTCATTGGTTTTCTTCTTTATGAAAGGTGATAGATTTTTTCTGCCGTTTTACAAAATAGTGCAGACCGGGCGCTTTCACTTAAAAAGGCGCTGGCCTCGTATAACTGTGTAAAGGTTGTGGTGTAAGTGGCGGTATTCAGGAACATTGGATAGTTGCTTCCGAACATTAGCCGATTGCTACCAAAAAGATCTACTGCGGACTGAAGATAGTCAACAAGTGCGGTTTTTTCTGATGTGTGTTCTGAAGAGAAACTGTAACCTGATATTTTTAAAGTTACATTTGGGAGTGTGGAGAATGGCCTTATTACTGTCTGCCAAGTAGCCAACATGGCCGTAGTTAAGGGTATACCGGCCAAATGATCCAATACAAATGAAACTTGGGGATAATTGCGCATAAAGATTAAAATATCTGGCAGATGTTCCCATCGGGTTAGAACATCTACGATGAGATTGGATGTTTTAATGACCTGCATTGCACTATAAAGTGATGATGTTTGTAAACGGGCTTCCAGCCAATTGAGCCTTACACCTTTAAAATGTGGGTGCTGTGCGAAATGGGTGATCTGCTTGGGTGCATCCATCTGTTCCAAATGAATCCAACCGATGACTCCCCAATGCAAATCAGATGTTTCACTAACTTCAAGAAGCCAGGGAATTTCCTCTGGCGTGTTGGTCGCCTCTATAAGTATGCCGCCCATAACGCCTAGCGATTTCATCTCTTCGAGAACGTCATCTATACCGAAATTCCTGTCTAACCAGGACCCTGCTTTTAGCCAATGATAATGAAACCGTGAGGGTTGCAAGACATGAAGGTGGGTATCAATTATTGAGATTGTTGAAGCCGCCACGCTTCGTACTCCTGCCTTCCCTCATCGTTTAGAGGATAATATTTGAGCAGTGCACCGCCTTCTTGCATTCGCTTGCGGCTGAATGCTTCCCAATCTTCATGTTCTAGAGTTTGGCGAACAATTTCAGGGGCGATTTGTCTGGGAATGAGTACTGCCCCGTCATCGTCAGCGATGATGATATCCCCCGGCAGAACCAAAACACGACTGCATGCAATCGGCACATTGTACGCCCAAGGAAATAAGGTTGATTGAGACGCATAGTTTGGTGTAAATCCGCGTACCCATAGGGGAAGTTGAATATCTCGGACATGCGGCCAATCGCGAATGAAACCGTCTGCGACAATACCCACCCCACCACGCGACTTGAAGTAGGTAATAAGCATTTCGCCCAGGCATCCCGTGTAAGGATCACCAAAAGCCTGAATGGTCAGCACATCGTTAGGTTGTATGGTTTCTAATACAGCCCATAACGCACTGTATTTTTCACTGTATTCTTGCGCGATACCTGAAGCCACATCTTCACGTTGAGGCATGAATTGCAGGGTGACTGCACTACCAACAATCTTTGCGCCGGGAAAAGCACTTTTGGGACCTTCAATAAAGGTTTGCCGAATACCCATTTTGTGCAGCATAGCGCTGGCAGTTGCACTACTTACCCCCTGAAGCTGCTGGATGAGGATAGGATCTGGGCGTTGATATTCCGACCCCTTTTGTGGCAGGACGATATCCGGTCTAGTGAGACTTGTTTGCACGTTGGGAATGGGTGCAATATTGGTCATGATTGAAAGGCCTTATTTGAAGGTATGGGAGAC
>JACDGI010000285.1 GCA_013821665.1 Anaerolineae bacterium | reverse complement strand
ATCACCAGCAGCAGCACCAGAACCCAAAAGTTGGATTTTTTGATCAGGCCAACAACGGATGGGCAGAATTTCTGCCATCGGCTGTCTTGATTCTCAGCTTGCAGCTTGTAACTGGCAACTTGAAAAGGCTTGCTATTTTCTGACTTGTAGCTTGTAACTTGTAACTTGCGACTATCCATCACACTTCACCGCCGCATTAAATGAATATTCGTTTTGGAATTCACCGCTCGGTAGCTGCCGATATAATCCGTAGGCGATGCTGTTTGCATCTGGCAATCTTGGCAGCGCATACACATCATGTACCGATGCAATCGGCTCAAAGGTCGTCAATGGTCGCAAGCCATAAACCGGCGCGGCCTCGTCTGCTTGTGCGATCATCGTGCCGTCTTTGTCCAACAGATGTACAAACACACTCAAGTCATGGTCAGGCACGCTTGCCACTTCCCAATACACCTGTAATTCAATCGTATTCGTCCGGCAAATCACCGTTGGGCTGTTTGCTTCGATTCCGGTTCTCACAGAACCAGTTGCCAAGTAACCGACTAGGTTGCTAATCTCCACTACATGAGGAGCCACTGCCCATAAATACACCTTAGTGCCAAGCTGGTCTTCCCACCAACTGACAGGTCGATTGTAAAACGTAAAGTCGGCTGTGACCAATTCTCGCCTGTCGTCAACAACCAGTTTTTTGAAATCGGCTTTATGAGTCACCAGCGTGATGGATGGCAGTTCACCGAGTAAATCATGGGCAAAGGCCACCGCATAATAACGCGGCCCCCAATCGAGCATCATCACTGCGCCGTCCGGCACACCCTTCGCCAGTTCAATCGTCTCCAAGCCCGTTGGATTACTCGTCATCTCATGGATAAACGGCTGATTCTGCCGCACCAAATAGCCAGCAAATACTGCTATCACAATCCCAAGTACTAGGATTCCAACAACCGCTCTCGGTGGCCTGTGTGTCTCGGTGGTGAAATCTTCTCTGCGCCTCTGCGGTTCAATTCTTTTCAGCACCCACTCCGCTAGCAGCAGCGAACCGAACGCTAAAGCCAGTGTCACGGGCAAGATCAGCGCCGAGAGAATATCCGTATAAAATAACACATGGAATAAATAGGCCACGCCGCCGCTCAGCAGCATGGTAATCGCCACTTTACGCCGCGCCGGATTCCACAGCGCCAGCAGCAAACCTATCAAGCCCAGCACGATACCGATCAGCGTCACATCGGTCACCAGCACGGTGTTGACCAGATTGAAGTTCGCCAACAAACCTGCATTGGTCGTCGGTGTGCCAATGAAACGCGAGGCTTCCCGTCCCAAAAACTGATCCCAGAAACCGTTCCATGTACTTGGATCGCCATAAACCCACTTGGCCCCCGCATTCGCCCGCAGCGGCAAATAAATGTATGGCAAAAATCCCAACAGTCCCAAGACCAAGCAAATCACAATCCGAACAAGGATTGTTTGTAGGGGCGCACGGCTGTACGTCCCCATTTTTTCATCCTTATTTGGGGTTCTTGTATTTACAATCTCGCCCCACACCGCAAACACCAGCGCCAGCGCCGCCATACCAATCGCCCGATGATGGAACGCGCCGATGCCGCCCAACAGCGCCAACCAATAAACCCGCCCACGAATCGGTTTGCGCCATAAGGCAATCAGCAGCAGTGCGGCCAAAATCATCAGCCCGAATGAATACACCTCGGCAATCGAGTTGTGTACCCATACTGTGCGCGTCAATCCGAACAGCAGCACCATCCCCGCCGCCAAAAACACATGCTGGTAGCGCTGCAAAAAACTGATTGTTGATTGCTCTTGGGAATTATTTCCTCGGTTTGTTTGGCTCCCTCCCTCGTTTACGGCGGAGGATTGGGGTGGGGGTTCCGACGGCTCAGTCACATGCACCGCCAGCACAAAGATCAGTCCCAGCGCAATCATGCCATAAATCAATGACGTGACACCCGGTGCGGTCGCCGCGTTCACACCCAAGACTCGCATCCCCGCCACCAGCACATTTCCTACGATCACATACAGCGGATAACCCGTCGCGTGCAGCGTGCCCCATTGGTTGAGGACGTTCTGAGTCTCGCCCACGTCAATCATGTAATAATGCTCAGAACCGTTGGGGATGGTTTGTAGTGTCGTGAGGTACACCACCAAGAGAATCGCCAACGTTGCAAAACCAATTAATCGTCGCACAGTTTGTTTTTCCTAACCTGCTCTACCCAAAACCAACCATCCCCCAACTTATTTAACACATCTGCTTCCTGTCTCAGCACTACCGAATAGTGATCGTCGCTAACTTCACCTCGTCGCCCACGGTCTGACCACTCGCATCCGTCACCGTCAGGCGATCACCGTTGCCGCAGTCGCCCGCTGGACGTGTGTCGCAGGTATATAACCCGATCAGCAGTTGATACTCGCCCGCTGGCATATCGGCTGGCAGTTCAATCACATAATCGTCGTGTAAATAACCCGTTGAAGGCCATATCTTGGTTGGAATGTCTGCCGGATTGAGTTTATCAGCCTGTGCCAGCGGCGGCCCACCCGTCGAGATATGCACGAAGCTCGCATAACCATATTGGATCGGTGCTGTCGTGTACCAGTAGGCTTTGATCTCCACCCGATCACCTGCCCGGAATGTGTCGCCGTTCAAATCATAGCCGATCAGCCGGATTTGCTCGCCCAGCCGGTAATCCAACTTGTGCTGCGCCAACACTGCCTGTCCCACCGGTGATACCACCCATGCTCCACTCTCCCGCATGTACCCCACCAAAAACACCAGCGCCACCACCGCACCCACGCCTATTCCACCTACTAATGACCAACTCTCTTTTCTCTGGGTCTCTGCGGTTAAATCCTCTTGGCGACTTGGCGGTTCAATCTCAGATCTCTGAGTCTTTGTGGCTTTGTGCCTTTGTGTTAAAAATCCCCCTATCCCCACCAGCCCCACCACACTCAACAGCGAAATCGCATTTCCCACATCCCGCGCCGGTGTGCTGCCCAGATACACCCGTACCGTATGCTCACCCGCTGGCACAGGCAGCGTGATTAACCCGTTTTGATCCGATGGCGTAATCATGACAGCCTGACCATCAACCTCTGCCGCCCAACCCAACCAATAGTAGGTTAGTACTTCGAATGTAAAAGTGTTCGGCGACTTCACCGTCCATACGTCCTCTTGCGGCGTATGATTCATAGGTGTCACCGTCACATCTGCTGGCAAAGCCTCTAAATCCGCCTTATTGATCGGATAGCCATCCGCGTAATCGGCCATCAAACGGGCTGAGGCCGCTGGCTCAACCGAGACTGACTTCGGCAAATATTCATTTGAGAACGTGGTCGCCCGCTGCAAGCCTTGGACTTCCGCCTGTTGATAAGCCGTCACCGATGTATCAACTGTCGTGTGAGTCCACTCCGGCACGTAGAGCAGTGGCGATGCCAGCACGATCACCAGCACCACGACCCCACCCGCCAGTACCACTCCGAATCGCTTCGGCAGCCGTTCCAACCACAACGCATTCATCCCTGCCAGCACCGATAAACAAAAGGCCGCTGGCCCTAATAATCGCCACGGGAATTGTAGGAATGCTAACGGCGAAAGCACCGCCCATAATCCACCCGCCGCCGGTAACATCAACCCCACAAACACCGCGCTCATCACCCCGAAGAACAGCACCTGTCCAATCGGCTTCCGTAGGGGTGCAAGGCTTTGAGCCCCTACCATAATCGTTCGCCTATTCCATACCCATACCCCCACCATGCCGATAACACCGGCCAACGCCAGCACCCATTGTGCCACACCCAAATTAAGCTGATGCTCCAGCCCATTGAAAGCACCGCCATCTAATCGAGGTGAAAAGTCCAGCAGATGCAGTACCGGAACGAAGAAGCGACGGTAATCCAACTGTGCCACGCCGATCAAATTACTCAGCTTGACCGCATCGCCTTCCTTCGCCACCGGCAGCCAGAAATACGCCGTCAATCCTATGCCAATCGCCAGCGCTAACAATGCCAGCAAACTATTTTTAAATTCTCGGCTCCGAAAATAACTTCTTCTCTCTGTGCCTTCTCTGCGTCTCTGTGGTTCAATTCTGATCTGAATAAATCCCCACACAATCCACGCCGCCAGCACCGCTGTCAGCACCAACGCCATCAGATTGTGGGTGATAATCAGCGCCCCACTGCCCACTGCCGCCAACAAAAAGGCTCTTGCACCACCCTCATGTGTCAATCGGCTGTAGGTCCACATCACCAACGGGAACAGCGCGAAGGCCATCAACTCTGGATAGGCACCCCGCGAATAAGGCTCGGTAAATAAAATATACGGGCTGTACACGTAGCAAATCGCAGCAATCACGCCACCCGCTTTACCGGCGTAGGCGCGTACAAATCCATACATGCCCAGCCCGCCGCCCAGCGCTCCCAGAGCAATGAGGGTACGCAAGCTGTCAACAGCGTTCGTGCCTAACACCTGCGTCAAAATACTGGTGCTGTAGTAAGTAAGGCTGGCGTAATAATGGAAAAGTGGTGCACCGTAACCTTCGTAAAAGGCTTCCGCCCAACGCGGCATATACACACCGTGCGCCCATGCCCTGTCCATCTCGGCAGCACGATAAACGTGATACAGCACATCGTCACCATTGGGCAATCCAGCCCGATAAAGCAGCGGCCACAGCGTGAACGCGCATACAATCAGCGTCAACAGCATCACGGGGTCAAAAGCGTGGGCAAAACGTTTAATTACATTCATGGCGAGGCATTCTAAGCCAGCGACCACTAAATATCCACAATTGATTACTTAAATGGGGTTATCAAACATTTTTGGAACAGGTGAAAATAGACAGACGTTCATAATCATACTCTATAGCGAAGCTCTCACTTCTTGCTTATGTTTGCACCACTTTCAAAGACGTATAATCGTCCTATTCGATGAAATATTTACTGTAAGGGAAGCACTATGCCCACCGTTGGTCAACAAGCGCCTGATTTCGAACTGCTCAATCAAGAAGGCAAGACTGTCCATCTCAGCGATTATCGTGGAAAAAAAGTGGTGATTTTCGCCTTCCCCAAGGCCAATACCGGCGGTTGCAACGCCTAAGCATGTGCCTTCCGTGATGAACTTCCACGCCTCGAATCGCAAAATGCGATTGTACTCGGTGTCAGCACAGACAGCGTCGAAACCCTAAAAGGTTGGAAGCAGTCTAAAAAGCTCCAGTACGATTTGCTCTCTGACCCGAACCACACCTTTTTGGAAGCATGGGGCGCATGGGGTATTTCCGTCCTCAGCCTCATCAAAATTCCAATGGCGATGCGCTCTTATTGGGTCATTGATGAACAGGGCAAAGTCATCGCCTCACAGGTCGGTGTTAGCCCTTCCGATAGCGTCGAAAAAGCTCTCAAGGATGTTGGGGCAACGGCTGCCAGCGCTAAAGCCTAATCGTCGCGACAGACTCACAGATAAAAAGGGCGCAACGTATTGCGCCCTTTTTATTTAACGCGATTTACGGGAGTTCCTCGACGACCGAAATGGCCTTGACACCATTCGACTCCATCAGGAAATCCTCGCTTAACATGATACGTCCATCGGGCAACAACTCCGGTGTGGAGAGTGAGTTCCCCCACTGCCACTCGCCCGCATCGGTCATATGCTGGAAGCGCAAATTCAGGACACCTTTTTCGTCCACAGTCGCCATAAATTGACCGTATTTGCAGCCGCCACCCACATAATGTCCCCAAACCACGTCATCGGTCTGGTTATAATAGAAAATCGTTCCTGTAAACTGGCCGGGGTTACTGCGATCTCGCATGTGGAAACGGCGGTTATGGTAGTTAAAAGCGCTCATAGTGATGTCAACCTTGTTATAATGATGCTGCTCAATATTTTATTGTGAAGGTAAGGATACCGTATGCCCGCAATTGGTGAAACTGCGCCCGACTTTGAACTGCTTAATCAAGATAGTCAATCCGTTAGGCTCAAAAAATATCGTGGTCATAAAGTGATCCTATTCGCTTTCCCACAAGCCAATACGCCCAACTGTACTGCTCAAGCCTGTGGCTTCCGCGATCAGTTTCCACAAATCGAAACCAGTGGCGCGGTCATACTAGGGATCAGTCCGGATAAACCAGATACGCTCAAGCGCTGGAAAATCGACAACAAACTTCAATATGATCTGCTCTCAGATCCCGATCATAATATACTCAATGAGTGGAATGCATGGGGAAAGCCAGTTTTAGGAATTATCAAGTTGCGCCGCACCAACCGCTCTTACTGGGTTCTTGACGAAGAAGGTATTGTGATAGACATGCAGTTAGGTGTTAGTCCGGAACAAAGTGTCACTCGCGCCCTCAACGCTCTTTCAAGAACATGATCGCAAGTTAAAGTGGTATTAAGCCCACTTTTATTCGCTGATTGAACGGGGTAGCATAGGGTATGGAAACTCCCTTAGCCTAATTGAAAGGACAAACCATGCCCAACATTGGTGAAAAAGCGCCCGATTTTGAACTCCCCAATCAGGACGGCAAGATGGTTAAACTCAGTGATTTTCGTGGCAAGAAAGTCATTCTATTCGCCTATCCCAAGGCCGACACTGCCGGTTGCACCATACAGGCTTGCGGCTTCCGTGATAACTTCCCCAAGATTCAGGCTGGTAATGCTGTCGTACTCGGCATCAGCGCCGACGAGCCAAAAGATCAACTGAAATGGAAGCAGAAGCAAAATCTCCCCTATGATTTGCTCTCGGATGTTGATCACAAAGTGCTGGAGCAGTGGGGCATCTGGGGTGAAAAAACCAATTATGGCAAAACTTATATGGGAATCACCCGTTCGCATTGGGTCATTGACGAAAATGGCGTGGTTATTGATGAACAAATCAAAATCAGCCCTGAAAATAGTATCGCTCAAGCCGTTGGCGCAATTACCCTGAAATAGTCTTCTGATTGAGGCGGAGTTTGATCTCCGCCTTTTCATGTCAGTTCCCATCACTTCATCCTGCCGCATCAAAAACTTTGGAAAAGATAAACCCTATGGAAACACGCGCTATTGGATCACTTCAAGTAACGGTAGTGGGTATCGGCTGCAACAACTTCGGCAGACGCATTGATGACGCGGCTTCCATTGCCGTTGTCAACGCCGCCCTCGACGCAGGCATCAACTTCTTCGACACGGCTGATATTTATGGTGGCACGAGGAGCGAAGAACTGCTGGGCGAGGCACTCGGCGCACGTCGCAAAGAAGCCATTATCGCCACCAAGTTTGGGGTTCCAATCGACGATCAGCGCAAAGGTGGGGCAAATCCCGCTTATATCCGGCAGGCAGCCGACGACAGCTTACGTCGCCTCAAGACCGATTATATTGACCTTTATCAACTGCATAAGCCCGACCCTGAAACACCCATTGCTGATACATTAGGTGCGCTCAATGAGTTAGTGCAAGCGGGTAAAGTCCTTGAAATTGGCTGCTCGAACTTTTCCGTCGCCCAACTACAGGAAGCCGAAGCTGCTGTCAAGGCGGGTGCCGCCCGTTTCGTCAGCGTTCAGAACGAATACAGCCTCTTCCAACGCGAACCGGAAGCCAATGTGTTACCGGAATGCGCCCGCGCAGGTCTTGGTTTTCTGCCGTATTTCCCACTGGCGAACGGTCTGCTCACCGGAAAATATCGCATAGGCCAACCCGTTCCTGAAGGCACACGCCTCCAAAATGCCCAAAAAGCGGAAGCTCTCAGCGACGAAAATCTCAATAAGGTCGAAGCCCTCATCAAATATGCCGAGTCCAAGGGTCATACCCTGCTCGAATTGGCTTTCTCGTGGCTGGCAACCAATCCAGTGATTCCATCGGTTATCGCGGGAGCGACCTCACCCAAACAGGTACAGTCCAACGCCCAAGCAGTCAACTGGCGCATGACTGAAACCGAACGCGCTGACATCGAAGCGATTATGGGTTAGTTCAATTTAGAACGCTGAATAACGGGGTGTATGGTTTTACATCCCGATTGCTCATTCATTGTTTTCGACGTATTCGCGCCGTGTGCGGTCAACAATATCGATCAAGGTGTCAATCGTATAATCAAGTTGATACAAATCATGCCAGAGTGCGGCAACGGCCATCCCCGAACCATAATCAAAGCGTGGGCCGGGAGGCTCGTTCCCCATCACCAGCATATTCAGCCCGATCAGATCCAAACCATCTTGCACTAGCAGCATGGTTACCCCTACCGGATAACGCGCCCAGCGGGGTAACGGTCGCCGCGTAATCGTTTGTTTGATCTTGGCACTTTGAAGGTTAAAGGTTGCACGACCTTCGACTTCCGGCGCAACCAGCGTAACAGCTTCGTCACTGGAATAACTGGCTGCCACCCACATTTCTCGTCCCGGAGCGCGTGTCAAAAACTGCATCACATGGTCAGGAAACGCCTCGGTAAAGGCGGCTAATAACATCACTGGCGGATTGCCAGAGTCCAACGGACTCTCCACATCACACCCCTCATCCATAAGTTAAATTCTGAGTATCTCGCTAAAGTGTAACACAGCCCGCGTGCGTAAAGAACAATTTCTGGTAGAATGGATTGGATTCGGGCAATCTCAGGTGAAAGAATATGCGGCGCACAATATTCAGCTTTTCTCTCGGTCTCATCATGTTCTTGCTGGGTGTTGTTTGGGTCGTGGCGCAAGATGCCCAATGTGCCCCTGCTGTCGATGCGATTTGGACAGCCGCCAGTAATGCCTGCATTAAAGAAACAATCGGTTATGTTTGCAATGGTGGTGCGCCGCCACAGGTTGAACCTGCCGGTCCGGTCAGCAACGCCTTAAATCCGATTGGCGCACTCGTCGATCTGAGCGTTGTAAGCGGCATCCATTCCTCACCGGTTGCCGTCGAAAATAGCAACGGTGGTGTCATTTGGCTGCGTCCTAAAGAACCCATCCGTTATACCGGTTTGGTTATTGGGGATGTCAACCTCACCAACAACACGCCAGCCGATTATCCACCGTGGCAGTCGGTCATGGTACAAACCAGTGAACAGCTTCCAAACTGCTCTGCCGCGCCGCGCAGTGCCTACGTTGTACAAACACCCTTCGCCACACCGACCAATATCGCCATCAACGGGGTTTCAGTCGGTCTGAACGGAACA
The DNA here is from genome assembly GCA_013821665.1 of Anaerolineae bacterium. Lineage (GTDB taxonomy): Bacteria > Chloroflexota > Anaerolineae > Aggregatilineales > Phototrophicaceae > CFX2. Next base: position 254 of record JACDGI010000285.1, on the reverse strand, counting down.
CTCATGGTGCAGACGATTGGCAACCAGACCATATTTGCTGGTCTTTCAGGACAAACCAGTTTGTACAGCGCCGGACAAGAACAGTTATTGCGTCCCGGTCAGCAAAGCACAGTGACCTATAACCCTGCGGATTTCTCTGTCCCATTGAGTGCGCCCGATTTCCCGGCGCTATTAGATGAAACACTCGTCCATAACTTCCCGGTCGCCCTGCTGGATCGCCCCATCACACTGCCACAACCGGGTTATGTCACCAC
>JACDGI010000284.1 GCA_013821665.1 Anaerolineae bacterium | reverse complement strand
GTCCTTGAGTGCCCACCAAACTAATCAGCAAACCGCCTTGATCCTGCTTAAAGTAGCTGCCTGTCCCGCTGAAATCGCCTGTAACCGCCCCACTCACGGTGCCCTTAAAACTGCTGACGGTGAGACCACTCGCATTCACGGTGGGTATGGGTGTACCAGCACTTTGAGAAGCCGCACCACAGGCCGCCAGCAGCAAGGTGAGGTACATAATAAGCAAACGCTTCATAATTTTAACCGTTACCGAGTATTGCTTTAAAGTTTTTGATGACCGTTAGATGATCTTGCAGAGTATTATAACCCGCGCCCATCGTATTAATGGCGACGTGGGTTACACCCATCTCGGCCAATTGTGCGGCTTCGCTCGCCCATTCGGATTCGGGTGTACGGTTGACGCTCAGACGGACATCTACACCGAAGCCTTCGGGATCGCGTCCTTCCTCAGCGAGATAGGTGCGAAGTGTAGCCAAATGGAAACGCAGTTCAGGCAGCGTCATGGAGTTCGGCAGCCAACCATCGCCTAAGCGGGCGCTCCGACGAAGCGCTACATCAGCATTGCCACCAAACCAGATGGGAATCGGTTGTGCAGGCAATGGATTAATACCCGCATCGGGAATTTTATCAAAATCACCCTCAAAACTGACAAGCGGTTTTGTCCATAGATCACGTAAGACCCTCACCTGCTCCTCGACCCGCTTGCCGCGCGTATGAAAGTCCTGCCCAAGCCCCACAAACTCAACATCATTCCAACCCACACCAACGCCTAAACGAAAACGCCCGCCCGAAAGCACACTGATTTGGGCGGCTTGTTTGGCAACCAGAGCCGTTTGGCGCTGCGGCAGGATGATGACACCCGTCACAAATTCAAGGTGCTGGGTTAAAGCAGCCATCCAACCGAAGAGAACCAGCGGCTCATGGAACTGAGTAAGATAGGTATAAGGACCAGACCAGCCACCGGGGCGGTCAGGATTGGCACCGAGGACGTGGTCATAAACCGTCAGATAATCAAAGCCGAGTCCTTCGACGGTCTGCACATATTCGCGCAGCACTGCCGGATCAGCACCAATTTCGGTTTGTGGGAAGGTGACACCTAATTTCATCATTTATCTTTCTTGGATGCAGTTTGGGTTAAATTGTTGATTAACCTGAAGCCGTTGGTTGAGAAGTCGCTGCGGTTTGTACCTGTACTTGCCGTGAGGCGCTGGTTGTAGGTGTACGATCCGCAAGCGGTGTAGCCGTGACCGGGCGCACAGTCGGCGTGACCGATGGAACAAGGGTTAAAGTCGGTGGTGGCAGCGTCGGCGCGTTGAGTTCCTTGACCAGATCAGCGGTATTGAAGGTCTGGGCACAAGCGAACTCCGACCGAATACCCCAACCGGAAAGCCCACCTTGTAAGCGGGCACGAAGCCACTGTCCGCTGCCATCCTGAGCATCCACAACCACGACTGCACCAGCCGGAACCGTGCCGACGACCTGATAACGTACATCGGGGCCGTTATATAAGGTCACAGGCGGGCCAGCCGGCATACATTCGGGGTCAATCACCGGCACGTCTAAAGCCTGTTGTTGTTGGTTGCCAGCCGAGTCTTCGGCGTACAAAATCAGATGCAAAGATTGATCGGGGATGCCCACTAAACCGCTGAGATTCCCCTGTGCGGCATATTCGGGTTGCAGAGGTGTATTGGTAAAGGATTCTAAGCCTGTCAAACGGGTCTTAACCGCGCCAATGGCTGACCAATTCAGAGTGAGGTTTTGGACGACATAGCGAACCAATTGTTCAGGTGTGCTTTTAAAGGTTATCGCACCCAGAGGCTCGTAAACGGTGATGGTTTGAACAGCCGAGGTTTTCTGTGTGCCATTTTCACCGACGAGTTCCAGCACGACATTACCGGATAAACCGCTGGTATCCAACGTTAGACCTGTTGTTTCGGTGCTGATGCGCTCGATGACTGTTTTACTGTTGACGCTCAGGCTGAGGTTGCTGGCATCTTTGACGACCCAACTGAGGGCAATATCTTCGCCCTGCGCGACCTGCGCCTTATTGACCGTGAAGGCCGTAATCTGCGGTGGGCGAACCGGTTGCAGCAGAACGGCGAGTACCAAAACAACGGCGATAATTCCGGCAATCGCCGCACCGACTAAAGCTAAAGGTGTCCAAGCGGGCAGCATGGGCTTCTCGATGAATTTACCGCGCACCACCGCTAAAAAGTGGGCCGCATCACCGGATGTGACCTGAAGATCGAAGCTGTGTGGACGCGGCTTACCCCAGAGTATCGCTTTTTGGGGCACAACTTCGCCCGATAAAATAAAACGCGCACCGGGCATCAGCGTTGATTGCGAGGCGGGCAGCATAAAGCGCAGGTCGTTTTCTTTGGCGCGTGGGACAACCGTCAATGGGAGCGGCGCACTGCCCTGATTATGCAGATGCAGACGGAAATGTTCCCCGCTGTTGACAACCGACTTCTCCAACGCCATGCCGAAGCCACCGAAGGGCAAAATACGCACGACCATTTGCGCGTCCAGCTTGAGTTCGGGTTTATCGGACTGCGAAACGCGTACCTGTACTTTATAATCACCGGGGCGGCTGTCACTGCGGCGAATGGGACGGAAGTTGATGAGGATTTGTTCACTATGAGCCGGTTCGACCAGAATTTCGTTACGATCCAGTCGTATCCATTCAGTGGGCATTCCAGAGACTTCGATGCGGTAGCGCTGGGGTTCAGCCGACGTATTGGTGATGTTGACCTCGGCGGACATGTGCGCACCGGGCGAAAACGGGCCGGGCGGGCCGATCACATCTAAACGGAAGTTGAGCGCAGCCACTTCAATACGTTGAGTGGTATCCTCAACGGCTTTCACCGGTTGAGTCGCCATCTCATCAAGCTGATGGTAAATCATCCGCAGCGAACCGATTTGGATTTCATCACCACCATCCAATTCGCGGGGGATATTGGAGGCGATACGCTCACCGTCCACGAACGTTCCGTTGACGGAGTCCATGTCGGTGATAAAGGTTCTTTGTCCATCGTGGGTGAGACTGAAGTGATAGCGGGAGATGGTATTGGTTTCGAGCGCGACCGTATTCCCTGTGGAGCGTCCAACCGAGATTGAATTTTCGACCAGTGGGAAGGTCATAAACTGGCCTTCCGGCCAAAATACATCCAATCGACCATATGCCATAGCGCCAACACTCCGATTTAGACCGTACTATGCCCATTGTAACCTCATGCGGGACATCGGCAAAGGTGGACGGTGGTACTTTTACCCAACGATGGGGCTACGCTCCGATGGGAAAAATGGTCAAAGATGGGCAAATGAGGCTTCAAAGCGATATATTCCCCCTGATTTATTCCCTCCCTGTTACTATGGGGAGGGTTAGGGTGGGGTATGATTTTCCACCAATTAAACAAAAAAGCACCGCCTAAATTTGGTCGTTGAGCCGATGGTATTCAATTAAGCAGTAAGGCATTATTTAATCAGGTGTTTTTGACGGAGGGATAGATGATGTCTACGACGATGCGCTTGGTGACCGAGGATGATGCCCCACGTATTTTAGAGATTTACGCGCCGATTGTGCGGGAAACGGTAATCTCGTTTGAGTACGAAGTGCCGGATGAGAACGAGATGCGCCAGCGTATTCGGGGCAAGCTGGAACATGGTTATCCGTGGCTGGTGATGGAACGTGACGACCTGCTCCTCGGTTATGCCTACGCGGGACGCTGGCGGGATCGGGCGGCCTACGATTGGACGGTCGAGACCACCATATATGTGAACTCGGCAGCGCGTCGAGGTGGGGTTGGACGTACCCTCTACAAAACCTTATTTGATGTGTTACGCCTCCAAGGGTTTGTACAGGCGGTGGCAGGGGTGACGCTTCCCAACGATGCCAGCGTGGGCTTACATCAGGCGGTGGGCTTTATCCCGACTGGCACGACCCACAACGCCGGATACAAATTTGGTGGATGGCACGGGGTAGCCTTTTTCGAGCTGAATTTACAGACTCCACCGGATGTGCCAGTGCCCACGCGCGATGTGGCGACTCTGGTGGGGACGGAAGAATGGAAGTCAATAGTCTTTAGTCGATAGTTTGAAAACAGATTCCTGCTAACCTATTATCTGGCTCTTCGGTAATGAATTCGAACAGCGCCAGCTTTATTGTGTTTGACATCGACAACTTCTAGGTTAAGTTTTTGCTTGATATGCTCAAACAAGGGCTTGCCATTGCCGATAACAACTGGCTGTGTGACCGGTAGATAGTCGTCGAACAGGTCAAGGCGGGCAAGTGTCTGGGCGATACGAACACCGCCATAAACGACGATGTCTTTTCCCGGCTGCTGCTTGATCCGGGTAACAGCCTCGATGATGGAAGCGTCATCAGAAATGAGCACGAGTTCGGAATTATTCCAGCTCAGTTCACGCTTTGAAGTCGAGAATATAAACTTTTTCTGGCTGTTGATATGGTCGGAAAATACCGCATCGTTTTCTGAGATGTTCGGGTCATCTTCCTTGGCAGTCGGCCAGTAGGCGGACAACTCCTTGTAACCGCCGTAACCGATGATTGCAGTGTCCCAACCCGATGTTAGCAAGTGATCCCCTTCCATTGATGGATCAGCAACACTCCAGTCCAAGCCATTATTTTCGTTGGCGATATAGCCATCGTAGGTCACCATCATATATAAGATCACTTTGCGCATCGTTTGAACTCCTGTTACCGGTTAACGCGAATTTTAGGTTGAGTTGCATCATTTGCAATACTTCCGCCGAAATGGCAGGCGGCTGTGAGGGAGCAATCCGCCAAATTGGCATTTTTGCATGGCGGCTGGCTGGGCTGTGGCCGCCAGTGCAGCGGATGTCTCCCGTGTTGCCGCCGCTGCATTTTTGGCAGTGTCGTTTCGGCGGATGGACGGGAGAATGCCGCCGACAATGCAAAAGCAATACGGTTTAACCGCAGAGGCGCAGAGGAAGAAGAGAAATACGGAGAGATTTAACACAAAGACTCCGAGGCACAATGACAAAAAGATAGCAACAGCGTAGCATAAGTTGAGGGAGAATGGGTTACCAAAATGTAACTCTTTGCGAGGGAAGTTACCAACCATTTTAAGGGAGAGTTAGTGTTAAAAAAGTTTATGAATGGTTAGAAAATGGTATAGAGACTAATTGGGGCAGATGACTCCCAACAATATATGCGGTTTTTTGTAGGGTCAGGATTAATCCTGACCGTTTATTTCCAACCATTCGGATTCAAGCTACCCATAAAATCTATCGTGTTCCCATAGGGCTGGATTATTGGCAACATAGTGGCGAATACGATTTAATTCTTCCTCACTGCGGATAATATGGTCATGAAAACTACGCTGCCAAACGGTATTCGCGTATAAATTAGATCTATTAATTCGTCGTGTAACCCCCGCTTTGTAGCCTCCGATGATTTGCGACAGTAAAACAGATTTGGGTGGTTTTGCAGCGGGAGGGATAAATCCCTCCCCTACAAGAAAAATGATGCCGTGAATGTGATTGGGCATAACGACAAAGGCATCTAATTCGACACTCGGATAATGGGTGGGAATCTTTTGCCAGTCTTCAATAGCAATTAACCCAGCTTGGAAAAGATTACATGTTTGATTTTTGACATGCCCTAAAATATGCTCACGGCGATGTGAGCATATTGTAATGAAATAAGCACCTTCTTGGCTGTAGTCATAGCCTTGTAATCGTGGGCTACGGCGCATGGGACGATCTGAAGTCATTGAGGTATCCGTAAGACGATAGTCAATAAATATTTATATCAATAGTCACGGGCACAGCGGAAACCATTGGTAAGAGTTTGAGCCTTCGAATTAGCCCGATTGCGCGCAGATCCACTCAGATTGTCTGTATTGTAGTCACTCCATGCACCGCCCCGTAGTACTCGTGGATTATCCGTATTGCCATCAACCACCTCCCGACCATCATCAAGCTTATAGGGATAAGGTTGATAAATGCTGCTCACCCACTCCCGGACATTCCCCGCCATGTCAGATGCCCCAACCCACGAATTTCCGGTGGGTCGACTGCCAATATAGGCGGACTGTCTGGCAACCTGTTTATTCATGATAGAAGTGATATAGACCACATTGTCAGCGATGAAGGTATTGCCCCACGGATAAGTGAGATTGTCCGGGCCTCGCGCGGCGTATTCCCATTCGCGTTCAGTTGGCAAATGCGCTCCACGAGTCGCACAAAAATCGCGGGCTTGAAACCATGTTACCGAGTCTCGTGGGTACTCATCCCCTTTAAATACACCTTCCGAACCAAATTGTTTATTAGTAACTTCAAAATGATCAATCCAAAAAGGGCGGTCAAAACATTGACGGGTAACAGGCTTTTCATTGTCAAACAGAAGGCTGCCCATTGTGAAACAGCCAACAGGAACAAGTGCCATTTCAACGCCACTAAAGGTTTGATAAGCAGGTTTCCAGTCGATGTTGTGAAGGACAGGATTGCCGAGAAAGCCAAGAATATTTGAGGTGGATACCAGCACCGGACTTGAGGTCACGGTGGCTGTAGCCGTATTCGTGAGCGTTGGGCTGGATGTCGATGTCCATGTGGCGCTATTAGTAGACATTGGGCTGAGCGTTGGTGTAAAGGTCGCTGTATCCGTGACCGTCGGGTTTGAAGTCGGCACCAATGTGGTCGTGTTGGTAGGGGGTGGGTCTGGAGTAGGTGTTAATGTGGCAGCGATGGGTAAAGCCGTTGTAGTAGACGCAATAGTTAGGGTAGCCTTGGCGGTTGGCTGACTAGTAGTTGGCGATACAGATGGGATAAGGGCAGCGCGGGTAGGTGTGGGATTAGGGCGAAGATTGAGTGATGGCAAAAACGAGATCAATATGATGAACGCAGCCAAAATAATCACGATAACAAGCAACCAACGATAACGCCTAAAATCATGTACGGGCAAACCAAAGGGTTTAGCACTTGCAACCTGAGTTGATGGCACAGGTAATATCGCGCCACCTGTACGGCGGTTAATTTCACCAGTTAGTTGGCTGAAGGCATTGTCAAAAGGTTGATCCTTGAAATTGATGTATTGTAGACGATTGAGCTGAAAATGCCGCTGCGCGTCCCGCCACAAAATAGGAATAACGGGCTTGTGATTGTCGAGATACCATTGCCATTCGTTTTCGACATTGGGCGAGGCCATTGCCTCTGGCGAAATGATTGCCAGCATCAAATCACATTGATTGAGTCCCTGCTGAATGGCACTGCTCCAGTTCATGCCAGCCGGAATATCATCAACATCCAACCAGACATCCGCATTGGCTTGCGACAAGGCAGTCGCTAACTGCCGTGCAAACGGTTCATCGATGCGAGCGTAGCTGATAAAAATACGCATGGGTTTGATAAAGGTGCTCAAGATAAATAGAAATGAATATTATAGGCATAACGGAACAAAAGACAAAACTAATTCAGGCGGAATAAATTCCAGACAAAGGCTAAAGGGCATTACACTTTTGTGCGTTTGATTTTGGTTTGAACTTTCAAGCGTTATCTTCATAAATGGCCTCAAAACGGCCTCTTTTTACCTGCTCCACCTGCAAAGCAGGTCAATCGTCGTAATAGTCTCCGCAATTGTTACCTGTTATCGCCTGTTTATCAGGTCTTTCTCAACTTCCTCTGCGTCTTTGCGGTTAAATTATCTTTGCATTACTCTCCATCCTATCGACTACAGACGAATGACTTTCCTCTGTTTTCCGCCCCAATCTGCTATAATGCGTAACCTTAGAAAAATCTAACAAGGTTCTTATGCACTGACGGTAAGCTATGCTCACCAGCACTGCATCTAATCAACACTATTCGCGCAGTTAACAGTCCCTTTCGGTACGTCGTTTTCAAGACGAAAGTTGGCTGATGATCCAATGACTGGATTAGTGAACAGATGAAAGATAGAAACCTATGATCCGTTCGACCCGAACGCACCGTCCGCCGACGGATGTGATTGAACTGGCGGACAAAATACTGGTGCTGGTGGAAATCGCCGGAATGCAAACCGAGGATTTGAACATCAGCCTCCATGAAAAACGCTTAACGATTAGCGGCAGGCGAAAAAAGCCAGAGCATCATCAGGCCGCTTATCATCAACTGGAAATCGGTTTCGGCGACTTCAAAGTCGAACTGGATTTGCCGTGGACGATTGAAAAAGATGATGTCACAGCAACCTATGAAGCCGGTTTATTAGCCGTAGAATTACCCCGTAAGACTTCCCGCACCATCCCGATAGTGGATGTCAGCGGTGACGCATAAAGGCGAAAAGATGACACCCAAACGAACAGCAGAAGTAACCAAAGCACGCTACTTTGCCGACGAAGACGAAAATGAGGCCAAAACCGCCACCACCGAACTCGACATTACCGTTGAGGATGGCGAAAAAGAGCCGAACGACAACAACAAACAATCCAAAAGTGACATTCCGGCAATCGTCCCTGTATTGCCGCTCAGAGGTCTAGTCGTCTATCCACAGACCGCCATTCCGCTGACGGTCGGTCAGCCCCGCAGCATCAAACTGGTGGATGATGTTATCTCAGGCGACCGTCTGATTGCGCTTGTGGCTGCTAAAGACCCTGATATGGAAACCCCCGGCCCGGATGATGTGTATCAGATTGGTACGCTGGCCTCGATCCATCGCTTATTCCGCGCACCTGACGGCACCATCCGTTTGTTGGTGCAAGGTTTAGCCCGTATCCGCATTGATGAATACACCGAAAACGAACCTTATCTCCGGGCAAAAGTAACCGCCATCCCTGAAACGCTCGAAGACACGGTTGAGGTTGAAGCCTTAGTACGCAACGTGGCTGACCAATTTACACGCTTGGCTGACCTCGTGCCGAATATTCCCAGCGAACTGATCACCAACGCGGTCAATGTCGAAGAACTCGATCCGCTGCAATTGGCCTATGCCATCTCGACCTATATCCGCATCGGTTTAGGTGACGCACAAGCCATCCTCGAACTGGAAAGCACCGATGCCAAACTGCGCCGCTTGATGACCATCCTCAGCAAAGAGTTGGAAGTGCTGGAACTCGGTCGCAAGATCCAGACCGAAGCCCAAACTGAGATGGAAAAAGTTCAACGTGAGTATTATCTCCGCGAACAATTGAAGGCCATCCAACGCGAACTCGGTGAATCCGATGAGCAGATGGTGGAAGTCGAAACCTTCCGCAAGAAGATCGCTGAAGCTGGAATGCCCGAAGAAGCGCAAAAGGAAGCTGAACGCGAACTCGACCGTCTGTCCAAGCTGCCGACGGCTGCCGCTGAATACGGTGTCATCCGTACCTATCTCGACTGGATGACGACGCTGCCGTGGTCAAAGACGACCGAGGATAACCTCAACATCGCCCACGCACGGGTGATTTTGGATGAAGATCATTACGGCCTGAAGGATATTAAAGAACGTATTCTG
>JACDGI010000283.1 GCA_013821665.1 Anaerolineae bacterium | reverse complement strand
CTCCTACCCTAAGCGCTACGGCAACCAATCCACCAACAGTAGCCCCAACTGATGCACCTGTTGTACTTACACCTAACAATAATGGCATCAACGCGGCTGCGAATATTCCGACTTATAAAGAAGCGCTCATCGGCAATGTTCAGCGTCTAAACCCGCTGCTGGCAAGCCTGAACCCGGTTGACCGTGATATTACATCACTCATTTTTGAGGGCTTAGTGAAAATTAATGCCTACGGTGAACCGATACCATCGTTAGCTAAAAGTTGGGTCGTTTCATCGGACGGATTGGATTATGTGTTCCAACTCCGCAGCGATGTGTTATGGCAGGATGGTATTCCGTTCGGGGCGGCAGACGTGCTATACACCATCAGCATACTGCAAGCGAGTGATTTCCCCGGTGATCCCGCATTGGGTGCATTTTGGCGCACGATTGAAGTGCAACAACTTGACACTCAACAAATTCGCTTCCGATTGACACAACCTCTGGGCAGCTTTTTGGACGCGATGCAAATTGGCATCCTGCCGGAACATGCTTTACGTGGCACGAACGCGGCACATTTGGCAAGCCACCCCTTTAACCTATCGCCGATTGGTACAGGGCCTTATCAATTAGAGGCATTACGTTCGACGAGTCCAAACCGAACCGATATTGTCGATTTACGGGTAGCACCTGTCTACAAGCAGCGTCCAGAGGGACAAACAGGATACACCGTAGACCGTATCAGCTTCCAGTTATACGGCACATTTGACGAAGCGATGGGCGCATTGAAGAATGGTAACGTGGATGGGCTGGCTGGACGAGACCGCGAAGAAAGTGCAGCCTTACTCGATCTTTCAAACGTAAGCCTACATACGACTGTCGAACCCACTTTAGGTGTACTGATTTTCAATTGGGCAAGCGATAAAACCAAATTTTTCCGCGAACAACGCATCCGGCAAGCACTGCAAATTGGTCTCAATCGAAATTCACTGGTGTCACAGAATTTGATCACCGCGTCGATGAAAAATGAGGCAGTGACAGCGAACAGCCCGATGATACCGGGTTCATGGGCCTACATTAATGATTTAGCGTGGCCGTCACCAGACTTGACAGCCGCAGCACAATTGCTCGACACATCCAATCTTGGCAAAGGTGCAGCGGGTGGGGCAGAAGCCACGCCAGATCCTAGCGGAAAACGATTCAGCTTTAACATTCTTGTGCCAAACGTGCCTAACCTCGTTAAGATGGCACAGGATATTGCAAAACAATGGGGACAGTTGAATATTGATGTCACCGTAGAAGCGGTAGACCAAGATGCCTATCAGAAACGCTTGGACTCGGATGACTTCGGAGCGGCGATTGTTGAACTTTCGATGAAGGGCAGCGCTGACCCTGATGTATACGAGTTCTGGGATGCTGACCAATATCCTGACGGGAAAAATTATGGTGGTGTGGATGACCGGCACATTGCAGAAGATTTGGAGCGGGCGCGAGGCGATTTCAGTGGGATTAACCGTGCAATCCGGTACAAAAATTTTCAAGAAGATTTTGTCTCACGGGCGATTGCCATACCACTCTATTATCCGCTGTATACATACGCTGTAGCCGGTAAAGTTGCAGGGGTTCAACTGGGTTTCATGGGATCACCCGCCAGCCGTTTTGTTAACATACAAAATTGGACTCTTAGTCCGTAAGCGTGTTTAGAGCGCATCCTCGGCAGTTAAAATTTGAGTAAGTAGTTCTTTACGGGCGCTGCCTCCTAGCATTTCGAGTTTACGTACTCCGAGGGGGTCAATCTTTTCACGAAGCAGTTGAATTTCCTCTGTGGATGGTGCTAGAGTTTCAGCCATATCAGGGGCAATTTCCAAGAGGAAGCCCGTTTTCTTCTGGATCTGCTCTATCGTGATACCGGGATGAATGTGTGTAAGCCTCATGCGACCGTTGAGCCAGTCAAATTGGCCTAAATCCGTGATGAGATAACGTACCCCTGCCCCGCGTTTGCGCTGTGGGCTGTGTCCCAAGCCGCTGACAAAATCCAACTTTTCAACAAAGGTTACACGCGAGTGACGTGGGACATAGAGATGGATTTTATTTGAGAAGGTGGTGACATCAGGAATACCACCACTGCCAGGGAGGCGCATTCGCGGATGAAAATAATCACTGCCAAAGGCGATGTTGTTGAAATTGCCAAATGAATCAACCTGTGCGGGGCGGAAAAATTCTTTTAGTTCATAAGCTGGCAGCAAATCGGCGGAGCCAGCCACAAAGCCAAAATGCATCTGGGCTTTGGAGAGCCACATATCCTCGACACGACCCACCCCAAGAGGCGACCAGTCTTGAACCAGACTTTGTCCAATAGCCGAGGTGAATTTGACATTGGGGGCATGGGTGCATTTTGCCAAAATGAATCCAGCCATGACTAAGGGTGTGCTGATACCTTGAGCAAGCAATTCACCATCAACAACCTGACGCGCGATACAAACGGAGATCAGTTCATCAATGGTGAATTCGGTCATATGCTAATCTTCCGCCTTACTACCTGTGCCATCCATACGAACCATGATGGGTTTGAATTTGCCGATTACATCTAGCAATTCAGATTGTGCTGCCATCACTTGTTCAACATTCTTGTACGCTTGTGGCGATTCGTCAAGGCCAGCACTGATTAAGGTCACACCACGAGCCTTGAGATATTTATCACGCTCGGTTTTAGTGATGCTTTTAAGCGCAGCGCGGCGGCTCATGGCACGTCCAGCTCCGTGCGAAGCAGAATTTAAGGACTCAACAACTCCTTTGCCACGCACAAGGTATCCTGAATCCGCCATCGAGCCGGGGATTAGCCCCATGACTCCTTTGCCAGCAGGGGTAGCACCTTTGCGATGAACAATCACGGTGCGACTGCCCTTGCCTTCACCGGCTGGTTTGGAAAACGTTTCTTTCCATGCAAAGTTATGATGGTTTTCAACAACGACAACGGGTTTCAGGCCAACAGCTTTGGCAACGCGCTTGTGAATGATTTCGTGATTGGCCGAAGCAAAACGACCAGCGAGTTCCATCGATAACCAGTATTCCTGGCCTTCGTGCCAATCAAGGGGAAGCCAAGCCAAATGGCGAATATCTTTATCCAAGTTCGGGTGCATGGTTTGTGCTAACTCGGAATAACGGCTAGCAATCTTAAAACCAACTCCACGCGAGCCACTGTGCGATAGCAAAGACAAGTACTGCCCTGCTTTGAGGCCAAGCTGGTCGTCATCTTCTTCTAAGATAAATGCGCCCCATTCGACAAAGTGGTTACCACTACCGCTCGTACCGAGTTGGCTGTAAGCGGTATCTTTCAGAGAAGCCAAAAATTTCGTTTCGGACCAAGCGGGATCATCCAAAACTTCATGCTCACCACGGAGATTACCTGAGTGTCTACCACCTGCCCCAAAGAGCGTTTGCTCGACAAGCGCAATTTTGAATTGGGCGGTTTTCTGCCCAATGACAATCGGAGAAACGGGAAAGATCGAGAAACGCACACGGCAAGCAATATCGACACCAACTGCATAAGGGATGACCGCGTTATCTGTCGCTAATACTCCACCAATCGGGAGGCCGTAGCCAATATGGGCATCCGGCATGAGTGCGCCAGCGACGCTAATCGGCAAGCGCATAGCCGTATCCATCTGGGCGCGTGACTCGGCTTCGATGTATTCACTGCCCCATACTTTGTAAGGCAAGGGTGTTGAGCGGATTTCTTCATCGTACTGGGACATGGTATTTCACTCGTTAGTAATTAGTTCAATTCGCATCTTAAAGGGTCACAATGGCTATATCAATCCTTTTTACACTCATTTTTACAAACGTTGACAACAGAGGTATGCTTTTGGCCTCTTCTCTCAAGTATGTTACAATGACCAAATGATGTAGGAACGTTATCCAAACCCACTGGATAAATCACAGGAGCCGCACATGTCATTTGTAACCATCCTGAAACAGGCTGACATTTTTTATGAACTTTCCAATACACAGCTTGAGCTGGTCGCTTCGATCTGCACGGATAAAATTTATCAATCCGGCGAATTGATTTTTGAAGAAAACACTCCCGGCACTGAACTATGCATTATCGCCGAGGGCGAGGTCGAGATTCAGGTTAATCCGGCAACTCTGGGCAAGAAGGATGAAGGAGAAGGCTCCTATACGATTGCCACGCTGCGACGAGGCCAATCATTCGGTGAGGTTTCATTGGTGGATGAAGGTCTGCGTTCGGCTTCAGCACGGGCTTCCCAACCGGAGACGCACTTATTAGCAGTTCCGCGTGCAAAACTTATGCTGTTGTGTGATACGTATCCACAACTGGGCTACCGCTTGATGCGAAATCTCGCGGCGGATTTGGCAATGAAAATACGACATACGGATTTGCAGGTGCGAGAAGTTTTGACGTGGGCACCGCGCAAGTAAATTAGGCTTTGAAGACTGTCTTATTTTTGAAAGCGTACATAACCTGTGCGCTTTTTTTGCGAATGGTCGAATTATGGATTTTCATATTGTTGTTGCCCTTGCTTGCCTCTTTATTGGACTGTCAAAAGGTGGGTTGGGTGGGCCAATACCGGTCGCGATGTTGACCCCATTACTCAGCCTCATTATGCCGGCATCACAGGCGGTTGGTTTAATACTTATTCCGCTAATGGTCGGTGATGTGATTACGGTTATGCTTTACTGGCGCAAATGGGATTTGAGCCGCGTCAAGCTGCTGTTACCGATGGCAGTAGTCGGGATATTCGTGGGTGAGTTCGTGCTACTCACACTGGCAAATTCCGGTCAAAATATCATTATCAAGCGGTTGATTGGTGCGTTTACGCTGATCGTGGTGATCTACAAAGTGAGTGACAGTCTGATCAGCCGTATGCATTATGAACACAGACAATGGCACGGTTATTTAGCGGGCTGGTTGACCGGATTCGGCTCGGCTCTGGCTAACGTTGGAGCGCCTCCCTACACCGCTTATATGCTCCTCCAGAAAATTGACGATCCTGTGGCATTTCTAGGAACAACAGCCATCTTTTTTGCCATCTTGAATGCGATCAAATTACCGTTTGTGCTTTCGAACTCGAAGGTTCTGGATCTGCATTTGCTGGCGAGTATTTTATGGGCATTACCGTTGATTCCAGTTGGAGCGTGGCTGGGGCGAAAGTCGGTCGGATATGTGAATGCGAAGCTGTTTGAGCGGGTGATGCTGGTACTGTTATTTTTATTGAGTGTGTTTACATTGGTGGCGTGATATAGGGAAAAAGGGCGCAAAGCCTTGCGCAGGGCAAGCCGACGGCTTGCCCCTACGAAGGCGCGTGATTATTTGATCAGGCGGACGAATTTGCGCTTGCCGACCTGAAGGACGACCGGCAGCATTTCCGGTGTGACGGTTGCATGTGGATCAGTGACAGGCTGTTCATTGAGGCGGATGCCGTTTTGCTGCATGAGACGTTTGGCTTCACCACCACTGCCGACCATATCGAGGCGACGGAGAATATCCAACACTTTTTCGGCGGCTTCGAGTTTTTCTTCGGGTATATCTTCGGGAAGGCCACCGTGACTACGAAAGACTTCATCCCAATGTTTTTGAGCAGCTAGGGCATCGTCGGCGCTGTGAAAAATGGTCACAATGTCACGCGAGAGGCGCATCTTCACTTCGTTAGGATGCAGTTTCCCAGACTTGAGATCGGCTTCAAGTTCGCGGACTTGAGTGGGCGACCAGCCGAGAATCAGCTTATGGTAAACAGGCATGACCTTATCCGGTAAGCTCATGACCTTGCCGAACATATCCGAGGGTGCAGCCATAATCGGAATGTGATTGCCGAGGCTCTTGCTCATCTTGACTTCGCCATCGGTGCCGGGGAGACTTTCACCCATAATGATGGCAACCTGCGGACGCTGCCCCATCGCTTCTTGAAGTTTGCGTCCGGCGACGACGATATTGAATAACTGATCTTGACCACCGACTTGGACATCGGTTTCTTGAGCGACGGCATCATAACCCTGCATCAAACCGTAGAAAAGTTCGTGCAGGTAAATCGGTAAGCCATCATCCAAGCGGCGTTTGAAGTTCTCGCGGACAAGAAACTGCTGAACAGTGAAGTTACTGGCGAGACGAATGATGTCGGCAAAGTCGAGAGTAGCGAGCCATTCGTCATTGAAACGGACGCGGGTTAGATCACGATCCAAGATTTTGAAGGCTTGGTCGGCGTAAGTGCGCGCGTTTTCATGCACCTGCTCGACGGTCAGTTGGTCGCGGGCTTTGTCCTTATCAGACGGATCACCAATGAGGCTGGTGAAACTACCGATAAGAAACGTAACATCATGACCGAGTTCCTGGAACTGACGGAGCTTACGCATGGTGATGGTGTGACCAAGATGGAGATCGGCGGTACGAGGGTCGTATCCGCAGTAGACACGGAGGACACGACCGTCTTTTTCGGCAGTGGTGAGACGCGCGTGAAGCTCTTTACGCATGGTTTCTTTGGTACCCGGATCGCCATATTCCGCGCCGGACATGAGAATATCGACTTGCTCATCAATCGTGGGCATAAGTATTTCCTAGTCAAAACGTGTGTGAATTTATGGGAGTAGTATAACGAACAGGCGTTAAAGGTGGAATAGTCGATAACAAATAATCCTCAGTCGTTAGTCTCCAGTCATCAGACAATAAAAGTTACAAGAAGCAAGTTTTAAGTTACAAGTGAAAAGGGAGATATTAGCAAATGATAGAAGTTGCAATTTGTGCAGATTTTGCTTTATTTCCGCCGAAATGGCAGGCGGATGCACGGGAGCGATCCGCTGAATTGACATTTTTGCGTGGCGGGACGCTCGGCTGATACCGCTGAGTGCAGCGGATGGGTCGGGTGTGTCCGCCGCGTGCATATTGTGCATGTCGTTGCAACGGATGGACGGGAGGAAGCCGCTGAAAATGGGAAAACAAAGGCAAGATATGACCTTTAGAGATTTGAGATTAAACCAATATATTAGCACAAGAGTTCGTATTTTGTCGATTAGTTTACGGTAGGAATTAGGTTTGAAATAAGGAATTTGGAACTATCCCTCGCTTCGCAAGAAAAATATTCCAGAACAGAATTCAGCTTTTCAAAAATCAGAAACCAGCTAGTAATCCTTGGCGCACCGAAAACCGATGAAGTTGGATACGCCAAGCGGGAGATACCAGTCGCGGTTGGACACGCGAACATTCGTACTGTCGTCGTTCCACGAGCCTCCGCGTAGGACACGTCGACTTTTAGCTCCATCGTTACTTTCACTTCCATCATTTGCGGAATAAGGATATGGTTCATAAATGTTACTCATCCATTCCCACAAATTGCCGCTCATGTCCAGTGCGCCTACCCATGAATGTCCATCGGGTTTACTGCCGACAGCGGCACTTGAATTTCCTGAGTTACCGCTATATATCACATTATCTGCCACAAAATAGCCACGCCAAGGATAGACAAGATTATCCGATCCGCGTGCCGCATATTCCCACTCTAACTCGGTGGGCAAACGCTTTCCATATGAGAGGCAGAAATCTTGGGCTTCAAACCATGTGACAGAGTCGCGAGGATAGTTATCCCCTTTGAAATTACCTTTCGAACCATACTGTTTATTGGTCACTTCGGTTTTATCAATCCAGAAGGGCTTTTGGATGCACTGTTTTGTTACAGGCTTTTCATCATCATCACCGTCATTGCTGCCCATCATGAAACAGCCTACAGGAACAAGCACCATTTCGAGACCATTGAAGGTTTGGTATTGGGGTGTCCAATCGGAATTTTGGGTGACAGCCGTAAAACCTGTTGGCAATGTTGGCGTAAGCATTGGAGGCTGAGACGTTAACGTGATCGTCGGCGAAAAGGTTATAGTCGGTGGCACAGGCGTTTCTGTAGGTAAAGATGTCGCTGTGAGTTGTGGTGTATCCGTCAGGGTGAGTGTCGAAGTAACAGGAGTGGGTGTAAGTGTTGTGGTCGTGGGAGCAAGCGTTAGAGTCAGTGTCAGTGGTAAAACTGTCGCTGTGGGCTGTAATGTATCCGTCAATGTCAGCGTTGGTGTAACAGTTGGCAACACAGGAAACGGTGAGTTTGAGGGCAAAAGGCCTATATTGGTCGTCGGAGTTAGCACTATGGGATGGTTAAGTGAAGGCAAGACGACGGCAGCAAGAATAATTACGACAAGGATAATTAGACCAATGATGAGTATCGGGCGGCGCTAAGCAGTAAGATTGCTAGGAGGAGCAGTTGGTGGTGCAGATTCGACTGTTGGACGACTAGGCATCGGCGAGAACGGGAGTCGGGTTGATGGTGCGGCAGGTATCGGAGGCGGAGGATCAACGATACCTATGCGACGGGCAATTTCTTGGGTGAGACGTCTTAGCCCAATACTCTGGTTGCGGGTAAAGTCGATATATTGAAGCGTTGCGATCTGAATGGGTATATCTGTGGCCTGCGCCATGACTGGAATAATTGGCTTGTGGCGGCGTTGTGCAAATTCAATTTCATTGATGACAAAGCTATGCCCTTTTTCGCCGTCTGGTTCACGATTGACATCCGGTGATAGCAAGACCACAACAACATCACAACGCCGAATTTCCGACTGGATTTGTGCTGCCCAACTTTCACCGGGGATCAGCGTTTCATCCATCCAGACAGTGACATCAGGAAGTTGACGTAATTCAATTTGCAGTTGAATGGCAAGGCTGTAGGTATCGACTTTGGCGTAAGAGATAAAGATGTGCATAAAAGTCTAGAGTTAGTCGTCCATGATGGTCAGTCCAAGGGAAATATAGCACACTATATTAAAAGGCACACCTGTTCCCTCACCCCCTAGCCCTCTCCCAACCGCTGGGTACAGCTAGGAGAGGGGCTTCAAGACCTTCCAAATGATTGTTAGCCGGGATAGTAGATAATGCGAGGATCGGAAGCGGAACGTTGGTAGTCGAAAGCAGCATCGGTGAGCTTGTGAAGGTCATAAACGGATCGCCAGCCAAGCAGGAATTTGGCTTTGGTGTTGTCGAGCCAAGTAGCATGATGAGGTGTGGTGATGTCTACCGACGGATAGCCGCGTGTGGAGGTAAGGTAATTGGCAAGTTGGCGATAATCGACGGGTTCATCCATACAGATATTGAAGGTTTGCTGGCGAGCAGCGGGATGGTCGATGGAAGCAAGGATGGCGCTGACCAAATCATCGACATGAACGAAGTTGCGTTGAACGGGTTTACCTTCGGGGTCAAGCATAACGGGTGTAGTGTGTGATGCAACATAAGAATCGGCTGTCGAGGCATCTACGAAATCGCGCCAACGAGGGCCGCCGAAAACATCGTCACCAAAAGACAACTGATATTTAAAATCATCTTTTTCCATGATCCAAGGCGCACGGAGACAGCAGCCATTGAGGTTGTATTGGATATAATATTGTTCAAGCATGACTTCTTCGAGAACTTTGGAAAGTGCATAGCAACCGGGATAGGCGCTGTGC
>JACDGI010000282.1 GCA_013821665.1 Anaerolineae bacterium | reverse complement strand
ATCAAACAGAGGGCAAAAATGAGGCTGTTTTGATCGAATTAATGGATACCTACCCCTGAAAGCCCTAACTCTCCCCCGCAAGCGATGGAGGGAACCATACCAATACGCTGGTCTATCAACTCACAACTTTCGAGAAGGCACTCAGTGTTCAACTGTTGGTTCCAAGCCTCACCGAAAAATAACCTTCTTGAGCATGAACAAGCAGCGGTATGCCGAATAACGCACTGAGGCGTTCATCTGTCAGCATCTGTTGTTTGCTGCCATCCCCGACGATGCGCCCATGCTGCAACAAAATGACGCGCTGAACAGCCGGAATAATCTCTTCGAGGTGATGCGTAACCAAAAGGATGGTTTTGCCCTGTGTTGCAAGCTGCTCGATGGTCTGCAAGAAGCGCTGGCGCGTCACAATATCGAGTCCAGTGGTGGGTTCATCCAACAACAAAGCAGGTGGATCGGTCACGAGCGCACGGGCAATCAGGATACGCCGTACCTCACCAGTGGACATCTCTTCCATTGGTTTAGCGGCGAGATGGACGGCATCCACCTGTTGGACGGCCTGTTCGGCCTGATGCTGCATGTCGGCGGTAACATCCTCGTGGTGTAAGATGCCTTGACTGGCAAAGAAACCAGATAATACCGCCTCAAATCCGGTGACATCTGCGAAGGAGGAACCTCCGACAAAGCTCTGGTGTAAATCAGCGGAGACGATGCCGAGCTGGGTGCGGAGTTCGAACACATTCCAATATTCGCGCCCGAAAACCTGTACAACAGGTGTGCCATCGTTATGCGCCAACGGATAATGTTGGCAAGTGATTAGTTTGATGAGGGACGATTTGCCGGAACCATTCGGCCCGATGATGGCGGTATGTTCGCCCTGCTGAATGGTCAAACTCACATGATCAAGTACCGCTTGCTGTTTTTTGAGAACCGTCGCGTTGTGGATATGCAGCAGCGGGGTATTGGAGGTGTGCATAAGCGGCTCGCTGAGGTGTGGATGGATAAACATTCATCTTACCGCAGAGGACTATGTCCATGTAGAGTAAAGGCGGGACGTTGATCAGCGTGAGCCAATCGAACGCCCGCGTGAACGCTTTTCCGCACGGACAACCACGGCTTCTTCCATCATCTCCGCTGGAATCTGCATTTGATGGCGGGTGCGACGAATAGCCGCCAGCCGCACAATCCGTGCCAGAACACCGCCGTAGTCATAACCGAGGGTCGCCGCCATGCGGACGATAAAGCTCACTTCAGAGATGTCGGGGTTATGGTTGGGGTCAAGAATATAGGGCATATCACCGCGCAAACGCAGATCAATCCCGCCGTAATCTCGCATTCCAGTGGCGCGATAAGTGGCTTTGGCGATCTTCTCGATGCGGGCTTTGACACCGGGTTTGACCTGCGCCGGGATTTCAAAGTGCATCCGGCTTTCATCCCATTTGGTGTCGTAGTCTTGGAAGGCCAATGACGGATCAGTCGCTTGCGGATAATGGACGGACATCAGCGGCAGCACTTCGAGTTCGGTGTTGCCCCACAGACTGACGCGATATTCCTGCCCACCGATGAAGTCTTCGACCAGCGCATCCTGCTGCCATTCTTCCCGCAAATACTCGACCTGCTCTTTAAGTTCGTGCTGCGAATGGACCACGGCTTTCTGGGTAATGCCATAGGAGGCATGGTAACCATTGGGCTTGACGATGGCTGGAAACAAATTCCAATCGCTAACATTGCTATTGTCGAACACACGATAGGTTGGTGTGGGAATACCGTGCCGCAGCATTTGGGCTTTGGCGATGCTTTTGTGACGGCCTTGAAGCAGCGCACTATCATCCGCGCCGGTATAGGCAAAGCCTAAAGCTTCGTATAAGCCGGTGATCGGATCATAACCGGATGGCCCATCATGGAAGCCATCACAATAATTGAAGATGACCGTACTGCCGGTATCGTAACCACGCAGCACTTCTTCCACATCTTCACCGACCAGCAAAATGCGCGTGTCGAAGTCTTCTTTTTGCAGAGCAGCATCCACCAGTTGTACGGTTGGATCGCTATCTGCATTGCTTAAAAATTCGGACTCTTCGAGCAGATGGGGTGGCCGATAGAGGATCAGGATTTGATAGGGTTCAGTCATGTCAGCAATCCTCTGTTAAGGGCACTTAAATAAGCGCTTTTTTATAGCACATGATTCGTATAAAAGAAAGCAAATTTACCTATCAATTTTGATGAGTAAAAAGTCCTGCTTTTAAATGCACAAAATGGTTCTATTTTTTCACCTTTTTTGACGCATCGAATTAAGGTTTATTTGTACACTGTTTTTGTAAAACGTGCTGCATATTGGCAAGGGGAAGTTGAGGGAGAGGCAAAATTAGCGGACATCAATACAAGTTTTAAGGGGAAAAGAAAGGTTTTTAGAAGCCAAAGATAAGATTAGAAAAATAAAAAGAGGCTGACAAAAATGTGAGCCTCTTTAAATGATGTTTCGTTATGCCTTTTTGACATTAACCGTGAATGTTAAATTAGTGTCGGTAATGGTGATAGCAGTGACGGTGATTTGCTTGTTGTCACGATTGGCGCGGCGGTTAAAAGCACCGGCCAATTTCTGGTTGAATTCCGCGATGCGCGGGTCACTGGCATCGTAGCCTTCAATGTCGGCTTTGGTGACCTGTGCTAACAGCGAACCATTCTGTAAGGTGACGGTCACGGTGATGCTGCCGCTGACCGTACCTTTACCATCACGACGTTCGTGTTCACCGTTGATGACCAGTTGACCGGGTTGCAGATCAATCTTTGGATTACGCAGCAGTGGATTAGCCTGTTTGGAAAGCGCTTCCACTACCGTATCATTGACTTCTTGTTCGGTCAGGCTGACGGTTGCATCGACACCGCCATTCGCGTCCCGCTGAACATCGCTGACATTACCACGATTACAGGCCGCTAAGCCTAAAACCAACATACATAACATGAGTACACGAATTTTCATACGATTATTCCCCTAGGATGATTGTTTCTCTCTCATTGTAGGGCGAGATTAAGCTGCAAATCATTAAGCAACTGTAACGTATGTGTAAACTCTGAGAGATGTGGCAAGGCACCGGATTTTCCAATATAATTTAATCAAACGAAGATTAGATTATTTTTTGGAGATGGAAAAATGGTTGACATGGTCAAGACACATACGGGTGTTTCTTTCGGGCTGACCGAAGAACAAAAAATGCTGCAAAAGATGGCGCGGGATTTCACCACTGCGGAAATTATCCCTGTAGCGGCGGACTTTGACGAACATGCGACTTTCCCCGAAGATATTTTCCACAAAGCCCGCGAGTTGGGCATCGTCAACATGAATATTCCGGCTGAATACGGCGGCGTGGGCGCATCTCCTTTTGAAGAAGTAATCGTTGCAGAAGAAATGGCTTATGGCTGCACGGGTATTAGCACCAGCGTCAGTACCAATGCGCTCGGTGATCTACCGATTATCTTGGCGGGTAATGAAAAGCAGAAAGCCTACTGGTTGGGTGAGCGCTTGGTGGATAAAGGCGAGTTCGTGTCGTACTGCGTGACGGAAGCGGGCGCTGGCTCGAACGTCGTTGGCATCCAAACCCGCGCCGAGAAAAAAGGCGGCAGCTATCTAATTAACGGCTCAAAGATATTTATCACCAATGCCAGCCATGCCCATTTCTTCACCGTGTTTGCCAAGACTAATCCTGATGCTGGACATCGCGGCATGACGGCCTTCATCATTGATCGCAATTCCCCCGGTGTGAAGGTTGGCAAGAAGTTCGACAAGATGGGGCAGCGTGCCAGTGATACCGCCGAAATCGTGTTTGAAAATGTGGAAATACCAGAAGAAAACCGCATCGGTGAAGAAGGCCAAGGTTTTTATCTGGCGATGAAGGTGTTCGATTACAGCCGTCCGGGTGTGGCTGCGGCAGCGGTCGGGTTGCAGCGGCGGGCGCTGGAAGAATCGGTCAAATATGCCAAGCAGCGTGAAGCCTTCGGCACACCAATTTACCAGCATCAGGCTATTGGTCATAAGATCGCGGACATGGCGATTAACTATGAAGCCTCGCGTTTATTGACGTGGCAAGCCGCATGGCAGGTCGAAATGGGTATCGTTAACTCGAAAGTGCCCGCTTATGCCAAAGCTTTCGCGGCGGACATGGCGACCAAAGCAGCCATTGATGCGGTACAGGTTTTCGGCGGCTACGGCTTCATGAAAGAATATCCGGTGGAAAAACTGCTGCGGGATGTCAAGATTTTCCAGATTTATGAAGGCACCAGCGAAATTCAGCGCAATATCATTGTGCGTGAGTTGTTCAAATAACCGAGAAAACAAAAGCAATTGAACCGCCAAGACGCAGAGAACGCCAAGTTCAATGCAGAGTGTTTTTCAAAGGTTAGAAATTTGATCGTATATTATTTGCTGGGCTGAGATTTGGGTAGGACTACCTTAAGTGGTGGACACTGAAGTTAACCCTCATCCCCAGCCCCTTCTCCCTCATGGCGAAGGGGAGCAAAAACAATTCTGAGGGAAACCATTCGCCGTGCTTCGGCAAAAAGTGCGCTCCACCGTTTACTGTGGTGCTACCTGAGATTGATTAACAGTGGCCTGATAGAAAATTCGGTCAAAATCGGTTACATTTAGCAGAAGCGGAGAGGCGTTCGCTCGAACGTCTCTTTTTTATCCCAACTCCCCTCGGAAGGTAGCAGACACAGGTAGGCATTCGTGGTGCGGTTAGATACGTATAAAGCGGGCGCGTTCCTCGTCTGGCAGTTGAAGCACGCGGGTGCAATCATCCACGAAGACGGTGGTGACATCATCCAGTTGAGCCTGCCGACCGGCGAAGCCATCAGCATCCATATTATCGAAAGCTCGATTCCTGCTTACGAAATCAAGAACACGATTGCCTATAACCATGCCAACGGTTTATATACCCTGTTTATTTTGTGGGCGGATATGCTGCTGCCACCGGAAGGCCATGTGGTCGAGGTTGAGGAATGGGAGTGGCCGCTGCTGGCGCTGTATGGCGATAAGCTGTGGGCGTATGACATCTTCGGCGGCGAACTGTTCATATACCCGATTTATTATGATCGTATTGGCCCCTACCGCGAAATTCGCTACGGCAAAACCGTCAATATGCGGCAGTTACAGGGGACAGTCGTCGAGGTTCTGTCACCCTTTATCAAAGGTCGTTGGCGGGTGGCTGGCTTTGGCGAGAAAATCCCGCATAAGCAGCACCGTTATCAAACCGACACCGATGGACAGCGTCCACCACGCTCGACCCAACCGGATTCGCTGGCAGAATGCTATGCAGTGCTGGGTATCTCACTAGACTCAGAAGAAGAAGATGTTAAAACGGCTTACCGTAATCTGGCGCGGAAAATCCATCCAGACGTAAATAAAGCACCGGACGCTACGGCACAAATGCAAGCGCTCAACGAAGCCTACCGCCGCTTGATGGCAACGTTTGAGGATGATTGAAGGCTAATCTGGCTGATTGATGAGAAGTACACGAATATCATGCCAACCGTAGACGCACTCGGATAGGGCGACACCATCCCAATCATAGGGATGCTCCGACACAAATTGTCCGCCAAGACGTTCATAAAAGGCACGGTTTGGATTGACGCGTAAGACTTCAATGCGCATACTTTGAAGCCCTTTTTTCAGCAAACGTTGTGCGGCATCGCTGATCAAACGGCGACCAAGACCTTGCTGTTGATACTCAGGCAGCACGTTAATCTGCTTGAGTTCAGCTTGAAAGACACGATCTTTGGTGTTGGGGCCAGCCCAAACATAACCGACACACTCGTCGGTAGGCGTTTCAGCAACCAGCATAAAATCATCAGAAGGCAGACCTTTCGATAAGGTACGCTGCCAATTAGCGCTGCTTTCGGCCTCGGAAAATTCGAGACATTGATCGGGTACCAATCCACGAAAGGCATGTTCATTCGCGCTGACTACGATGTGGGCTAAACAAAGGGCATCCGATGGTATCACGTCACATAGAATGAACGCCATCTTATGCCCTCCCAAGAACGCTTATAGATTACTAGACGCGAATGACTGTGCCGCAGTAGCCACAATCAATTTGATTTTGTCCGGCGACCAACATGGGCAAAGTGCCGCCGCAGGATGGACAAGCGGTCGGTGCTTGCTTGATAGCTTTCAATTCTTCAGCATCTGGTTGGATGGCGCGTTCGTCTTTGGTGTTGCCGCTGATCATACGTTGGATTTGCGCCGCCCAGAATTTACAGGCGACTCCACCTTTAACCTCGACGGTGATTTGCGAGAAGGGCGCGCCGGATTTGAGGGTGAAATAGAGCATATCTTTGCCACCGAATAAACCTTTGTTTTCGGCCTTCACTTCAGCGATGAGGTTGAGCGGCACTTCCCATTTGAGTTCTTGAGTCTTTTTGCCGCCGAACAAACCCAGTGTTTTGCCAGTGGTTTCTTTTTGTTCGAAGACCAAGCGCTGGTCGGAGAGGTAAAGAATACCATCGGGATCCGTTTTGCCTTTGCCAGTTTCGACCCATTCGGCTTTGGCTGCCAGAAACAAGGATTCGCCCGCCAGAAATTTGAAGCTGGCCTCATCTTTTTGGTCGAGATACCATGTGATGTCGGTCAGTTGTTTGAGGGTTTGGTCAACGTCGGCAGGAAGTGAGCCGAGATCGGTCTTCAGTTTCTTCTCGGTAGCCTCAATACGATTTTCTAAATCTGTAATGCGCTGCTTGACGGGTCCCATGCTGCTGTCGAGGGTAGCTGGATTAGAGATTAAGCGTCCCAAGTCGGTCATGAGGCTGTCGATGCGGTTGTACTCGGTGCGGAAGGTTCCAGACTCGGAGAGAATCGATGATAGGATATTGCGTTTGATGTCATCCCAACGTTTGACCAATACATCACGCTTTTGCTCCAAATAGGAGGCGAAGACATAACCACGCTGACGGATGCGGACGATTTGCTCCGGCAGCTTTTGCAGTTTGTCGCTGGTATCGGTTACGGTGTGGCTGATGTCCGGCAAACTAATTTTTCCAAAGAGATCTTTCCACTGCCGTTGTAATGCTTCGTGTGCAGCTACGCTTGCATTGGGGTCTTGAGTCGTCATGAATGCATATTCCTCTTAATTACGATGCGTGTAAAGCGGTATCACTTCTACTTTACACGC
Organism: Anaerolineae bacterium; assembly: GCA_013821665.1. GTDB lineage: Bacteria > Chloroflexota > Anaerolineae > Aggregatilineales > Phototrophicaceae > CFX2. The sequence goes on along the minus strand of JACDGI010000282.1, from coordinate 2,329 downwards.
ATCTTAACTTTTCGGGCAACTACATAAAGTCTGAGAAGACTACAATCATTCGGTGTAGCTCACGCTGCTGGCAATCGTCATCACCGTGTCAAAACTGGCATCAAATTCGCCAGTAGCCGCTAAGCCATAGACCACGGCTAAATCATTATTACTCAGTTGAATCACGGTGATGCTCAGGTCATTATCACCATCATTACCTTTAACCTGTGCCGCTTTGTGGCTGCCGACAGTTATCGAGGTTACATCGCCGACGTTGAATTTGGTCTGTTGGGCTTTGACATTGGTGACGATGGTAGTCAGCAGTTGTTGGGGAGCTGTGCCAGCCGTGAGATTAAACTGCGAATAGGTTCCGACCAGAACATCCACCTCAATCTGACCTTTCGTGAGGCCATAAGTGGTGCGGGTCAGCATCGATTGCTGATTGACAATAATAATGGTGCCGCTCTGGGTTTCTTGCGCGAACCAGCCTGCGGGATAACCCACCTGTGCTTTTTTGTCAGTCGATTGGAAGGTCTGACCGAGTGTTCCATCCGCGTTGGCGGTTGTTGGGGCTGTCGTCGCAGCCGTGTCATTGACGGAGGTGAGTTGCAGTTCAGGCGTGGCCGTCGCTTTTAGAGCGGCTGTAGCAGGCGGCGCACCGGTCAACATGAACTGCGCGGTTGCCAATTGGCTGCTGCTGTCGGCTTGGCGGGTGCCGACGGTCCATAATTGATTGAGGGCGTTGGTACGGTCATCTTCGGCAGCTTTGCGGGCGAATTCTGCCAGATCAACCTGAGCAGTGGCTGTCCCAAGCTGCGCCAGTAATCCAGCTTCGGCTGTGGATTCGGCTGCGAGTTGCCCCTGTAAAGTTGCTACTTCGGCTGTCGATTCGGCCTGGAGGGTCGCAAGGTCATTGGCGTGCATCGTGCTGGTGGCTTGCATGGCATCAAAGTTGGCGGTGCCGGTGGCGGCGAATTGGGCGCTGCGTGTACCTGCATCGTCGAGTTGGGCGGCTGACGTTCCCGCAGCGGCCTGAGCAGTGGCTTGCGCGGTATTAGCGACCTGTGCGGCGGCCTGAGCAGTGGCTTGATCGTAGCCGGTCTTGACCTGAGTACCGGAGGCGGCGTTCATCATGGCTACTGCTGTCGTCTTATCATTATCCGCGTTAGCCGCCCGCGTCATTTGCGTCCGCAAATCATTAACCGCTTGCTGTTGCAACGCCAGTGCGAACACGGCGATGATAATCATGATTACAAGCCCAACGAGGGGCAGTCTGTTGGAATTCATGCAAATGCTCCTGACAGCAAGTGATTGTCACGTTGATCGGTAAAATAGATACCATTACATCACAAAAAGGTTCAAGATGGGGTTAATGATGGCATAGAAATACAGGAAGGGCAAAGTGCCATAGCCTACTGCTCCATTTATCGTATTGTTGAATAGGGTCTAGAAGGATTTAGAGCATGTTTAGGATTGGTGAGTTTTGCAAAGTTGCGCAGGTTTCGGGGCGGCTGCTGCGTTATTACGATCAGATCGGTTTGTTTAGTCCAGAATATATTGATCCCAGCACGGGCTACCGTTTTTACAGAGCCCAGCAACTACCACAACTTAATCGAATATTGGTGATGAAAGAGCTGGGTTTGTCATTGGAGCAAATCAAACAGCTATTGGCCCGTGACATCACGACAGACGAAATTCGTGGGATGCTGCTGCTCAAGAAAGCCCAAGTTGAACAGACTGTACAGGACGAGCTGGCTCGTTTACATTATCTCGAATCGCGCTTGAAAGAACTCGACAATAACCAATCGGCAAAAGGGCCTGACGTGATTTTGAAGGCTATCCCTACCCAGCGCTATTTATCAATGAGGGCAATATTCCCCGACTTGAAAGCCGTGCATCAATGTGTCGGCACCATTTATCGTGCAGCACAAATACAAATCGATAAGAAATACTTGAGCTACATCATGTTTGTGGTTCATTCGGCAGCTTTTGATGCACATGCTTTGGATTTTGAGATCGGACATCTGGTCGATAAAGCGGTTAAGGACGAGGTGAAATTGCCCGACAAACATATCCTGAGGTTGAGTGAACTGCCGCAGGTTGAATTGATGGCGACCGTGATTCATGCCGGTGATCCACAGGACATTCATTTGAGTTATCGGGCGTTAGCGACATGGATTGAGGATAATCACTACCGATTGGTTGGATCTGGGCGTGAAGTTTTTATCGAACTCCCGCTCGAAAATCGTGAGGCGGTGGCTGAAATCCAGATACCAGTAGTCAAAAAAACGAGTTCAGTCAATTGATGGCTTGACTTTGACGTAACGTCAAACACTAGACTGATATTCAT
>JACDGI010000281.1 GCA_013821665.1 Anaerolineae bacterium | reverse complement strand
ACCACGCGCCGAGCAAGTTGCTCTCTTCAAGGCGCTGACACACAATCCCGAAGCAACTCAACAATTCTTCGGAGCCTTAACGGGTGTCACGAATGCCGCCGAGTTCTTCACCCCGTCTAACCTGTTCAAGATTATCGGGGTTCGTGGCATGGCAAAGGTCGTGTTGGATCGCGCTTTTCATCCGGCACAGCGGGCGAGTTAGTGAATAAGGGAGGGTCAGAAACTCTCCCTTATAGCTTCGTGTGTCCAAGTTGGGTTAGGCTGCTTGCGCGAGGTATCATGCAAAGGATACCATCTACAGGAATAAATCCATTTCTGAAGGACGCGATGATGAGCAGTAATAAAATTGAACTTGATCCATTGGATGCGTTGATTGCCTCGCCGGAGCATCACCGCTTATTGCTGGAAAATGATAAGGTGCGAGTGGTCGAAACGCTCATTCCAGCGGGAGAGCGCACGACCATTCATACGCATCAATGGGCGGGTGTACTGCATATCAAAAGTTGGAGTGATTTTGTGCGGCGGGACGATAAGGACAATGTTCTGGTGGATACCCGAACCAACGAAGCGCTGCGAAATCCCGCTGAAGTGATGTGGGGCGCGGCGCTGCCTCCGCATTCGCTGGAAAATGTTGGCGACAAGACCCTGCGGATCATCGCGGTGGAGTTAAAGGAATAAGCTGCTTAAATAGCCTGAAAATTAGAGAATTTACAAAAACATATTAAATAGTTGTCATATGAGACATATTTAGTATAGAGTAAAGACTCCATTTAGAATCCCGCTTGTCGCAAAAACAAGTTTGAATTTGCTTTATCGCAATGATCAAGTTATTTGACATACACTATCGTATATATCAGGTGACTCTCATCGCTTCTTTCTAAAATTAAATTCCCTAACTGATCTTTGTCCTTAGTTATCAATATTAATTGATGGGTGGAATTTATAAAAATCTGATACCTTACTTCAATGATAATCGCTTATATCTGAGTCTAGATAAATGAAAAATATCTTTGAAGTAGTTGATCCGAGAGGCTATAAAATCACCTGCACCGAGGATTGTCTAAATAATCATATCATTCCACATCACCAGATCATGAAAGGTCGAGAAGAAGAAATTCGACTGACTATCGAAAATCCAGAGTTTGGCCTTATATACCAAGATGCGAATCGGCCTGAACGAAATATCTATTACAAACTCAGCAAGAAAAAAGATAGTTATTTGAAAGTGGTTGTAGCGTTTGATAAGAATGACGAAGGAACCGTAATTACAGCTTTCCCTGTAAGTTATCCGAAGTCAGGGGAGAAGATCATATGGTCAAAAAATTAGAACACTTGACATTCACAAATGAACTCAAGATAAATCTGCTCCGGTCCACGATCAAAGAAAATGTAATACCCGTGTCATCATTTGATTATGATGCCGAATTTGATGCGCTTACACTCCGGTTTATCCAAGATACGCCTGATGTGATTGTGCATTATATTGATGATCACGTTGGATTGCTTTACCAGCCAGAAACAAAGGAAATTGTTGGCATCCAGATTGAAGATTTCGGACACAGCTTTTTACCGCACCATGATGCCATTCGGAAAGTGTGGAACCTAACTAGTACCGACTCGCGCATCGAAAATGTAGGCGATTTACAAATTATTTTCGAGCGTAAAAAACCTCAGATTGCCCGTGAAGTATTTAAACTGACGGAGAATCTGCTAGAAAAACAAGGGTTTGAATTTGGTGACTTCCTGAAATAAGTTCTAAGTGTGATTTTCACTCACATGACCCTGAAACAAGCGCCTATAATTTCTTGATTATAGGCGTTTGTTTTAGTTATAAATTCGAGTTTAGCCCGTAGCCCGCTGGATAGAGAGTGGACGAGTCGATTGCCAACCGTTGTGACGCGGCACATAAGCGGGATTCTCGATCATCATCTCGACACCATAACCGGCACAGTCGGTATCCGGCAGGTAATTGGGGATGATGTGCATGGGTTTGAAGCCCATCTTGATCTGCTTGGTCAGGTTGTTATCAAAGCGACGACCCGCGATAACATCCGCCACATATTCATCAACAGGCACGGTATCAGCCACCTTGTGATAACTGATAATGGCGCTGCCTGCGACCATCCCGCGCAGGTTGAGGCGACGCATATTATCCAAGCGGGCGTTGGTCAACTGCTTGCCGATGCCCTTACCCTGATAATCCGCATGAACCGCCGACTCGACACCATAGAGCCATTCACCGTTGGACTTGTGAGTGGTCAACCAGCCGTGTCCGATCAATTCCCACCACGAGGTCAACATCGGTTCATGTGCGTTAAAGTTTATGCGCATACTGACGGTGAGGCCGACGACTTTATCGGTCGCGGTTTCGACGGCTATGAATTGGCCTTCGGGGAAAATCGACAAGTGGTGGCGGAAATGGGCTGCATTTAAGCTGCATTCCTCATCGTCACGCGGGTTGAGTTTATAGACCGCCGCCGTCATATCCTCCATTTGCTGAGCATAATGCTCGGCGCTGGGGATAATCTGGATGGCGTTCGGACTGGCAGGCTCTTCTTGGCTTAACATGGTGCGTTCCTTAAATGATTGTAGCGATCAAAAAATAAAATTGTGGATGTAGGGCTTGCCAGCGGCAAGCCCGTACAATAATTTAGGCGGTGCGCGGCATTAAGGGCGCGGGCACTTGACGGATGACAGGCATACGTGCAGGTACAGCCGCCGGATATGCACGACGCAGCGGACGATAATCGGGGTTATCCCAGACGATCTCCACACCGTAGCCACCACAGCTTGTCTCGGTCGTATAATTCGGAATCAGGCCGTGAACCTTAAAGCCCTTCCGAAGTTGTTTGCTCAGGTTGGTATCAAAGCGCGTCCCGGCGATCACGTCACGAACATATTGTTCAATGGTTACGTGGTTAGCGACCTTGCTATAGTCGATTGGAATGCTGCCCGCGACCAGACCGCGCAAATTTAGTTTGCGGATCACATCGTAGCGTGCATCAATCAGCTTGCCGCCGACACCCTGACTGCGATAATCCGAGAGGACAACTGAGTCCACCCCGTACAGCCATTCGCCGTTTGCATTGTGAGTAGTCAGTCAGCCGTCGTTGGTCAGTTCCGCCCACGACTTGGCTGCATCATGTGCCTTTAAATCCACGCGCATACTGACCGTCAAACCGACCACGCGGTCAGTCGTCTTGTCAACACCTATGAATTGCCCTGCGGGGAAAATTGCGAGATGCTGGCGGAATTTGGCCGCCGTTAGGGCTTCGCTATCTGACGCAGCATCGTCAGCGGTATAGCCATAAGCCAGTTGATGGCACAGTTCCATCTGCCCCAGATATTTAACGGAACTCGGGACGACAGCGATCTGCGTGTCCCGGTTCTGTCTTGGGCGTGTCAGGTGGGTGTGCATTAGGTTGGCGTTCATATTGTCCTCTTTCGATAAAAATTTACGATACTGCCTGTCGCACCTTAACGGACGAACAGGACTTCGCGCGTTGTACGCTCAGCGATAATCCGATATGACGGTTGGTTTGGTCTGCCGTGGGGCAAAGCAAAACATCCGACATGCGGAGTAGGGAGCTATCAGTTTTACACCAGTCGAGGAAAAGAAGTCCGTCATTACGGACTAACAGTCAGGTCGGAGCCAGCTCGTTTTCTATAAAGCCAACACCATACTCAAGAGGGGTAACAACCGCTTGCAAATTGCAAACTGTGGTTAATCCAGTCCTATGAGCGCCCATTACGAGGGTAGACATCAAACACCTACTTGGTTACCCAAATTGCGTACAACTATCCCAATATAACATGCCTTCTTACGGCTGTCTAGTAGGCTGTACCCCAATTCTAGTAGGGTTCTAACAGAGGCAGCGACCGGATGCTCAAAAGTGGAACAATGAACAATTTCGATTTTCACACGTAGCTTGAAGTACTTTAAAAGTCCTAACGAAAGACGAACAGTAATGAGCTACAACATGCTACAAGGATTGATCACGCGCAAGCATAATCAACGCCAGATTGCTAAAAAGCTGGTGATAACCTCGGCTAATGCGATTGTTGAAGAACGCTTCATCAAGGCGGGTGGCATCGAGCAATGGATCAGCATTCGCGGTGAAGATCGCAACAATCCGGTCATATTGATTGTGCATGGCGGGCCTGCATCCACCTACGGCATCATGAGCCATCTCATCAGGTCATGGGAAAAATACTTTACGGTTGTGCAGTGGGATCAACGTGGAGCAGGCCGTACCTTCCGCAAAAATGGGGTTAATGGCAGTGGCAAGCTGACATTTGAAGGGCTCGTCAGTGATGGTATTGAGCTTACCGAATACCTCATCAACCACTTGGGCAAAGAGAAACTTATTCTGATTGGTAGTTCGGTTGGAAGTATCACGGGTGTCACGATGGTCAGCAAACGACCGGAGTTGTTTTATGCCTATGTTGGTACGGAACAAGTCAGCCCGGATGGAGGAAAGCTTTCATATCAGTTGACGCGCGATGGCCTACGTCAAAGCGGCGACAGCAAAAGTTTGCACGAGATGGAACGTATCGGGCCAGATGGCTCCAAATGGAGTCGCAAGGACTTCGACCGCATGAACAAAATTACGATGAATGCCAATCATCAGGTGCCGAATATGGTTACGGATATTATCCTCCCTGCCATGATGTCTACGCCGAATTTTAGCCTGTTTGACCTTATAGATATTGCAAAAGGCATGAGCTTTTCGATTGATCAGCTTTATGATGAACTGATTACATTTGACCTGTACAAGGTTGGTCTGACGTTTAACATTCCTTTCTTTATCTTCCAAGGTGATGGTGATTGGATTGCTCCGGCGGCTGCGGCTCAAAAATATTTAGATCTGATTAGTGCGCCACATAAGGAGATGATCCTTATTAAGCAAGCCGGTCACTTAGCGATGTTTGCCAATCCCGACCAGTTTTTGCAAGAACTCACGAGTCGGGTGAGGCCGCTGGCAATGACATCAGTGAGAGCATGATCCAGCATATGGTATTCAGTAAGCGGATGAGGCACGTCTCATCCCTACAAAAATTCACATGCCTGAGGAAAATAATCCACCCTTTAATTACTGCTCCGCCGATATTCTGCTCAAACCACGTAGCAAATCCGTAAATCCAAATCAGCATTTGTAATCGTTCTAAATTTCATCAGGCCTCCAGCGCTTAATATGGAATAGACATCAATTTAATCGATTACTTCATGGGGGAAGCACAGACAGATTCTTCCCTCAAGCACACAAGACATGTTCACAAAATGGATCGGTCAAAGCATTCAAATTGAGGCTAAAAAATGAAAAAAGTAAATATTTGTAAATTTTCTGTTAACTAGCCAGATATAGGCTAAATGACCTAATCACTTAGTGGCGATATGAATTATATTTGTTCCTTAAGAGGTTGTGAGAACAAACGCAGGATTCAATCCAATGGGTTTTCACAGATCGTATTCGTAAGAAAGTAAAGTCAGCGTCTTGGTGGATCAATGCCAGTAAAAGCCAAGTCATTTGTAAAATCCAAATCGGATTTTCCCTTCACTTTTAACAACAAAATTGTGTGCAAGTTTGATGTAAGTTCTATCCATTTATAAACAGGTTACAGAACATTAAGCACACGTCACGGAGGCTATAGGCATGATGGAAATGATTGAAGAAAGACAGGAACTCGGTAACGATGAGATACACTCGCGTGTCGAGCGTGTACTGGACATCTTAAACGCGAATATTAGTGCGCCGGTCAGTGCGGTGTACAAAGAGAAACTGAACGCCACGCTGGATATTAAGTCACTGCGTGGGATGCTTGAAGCCCTTGCGCCAGAGCTGCCCAAAGACGGCCTTGATGATGATGCACTGCTTGAAAAGTTGGACTTGAGCGCGTGGCTGAGCCTGATCCTCGGACGCTGGGTATTGTTCGAGCCGATGTTGAAAAAGACTGGCCGCGCGGGGGTGCAAACCCTCAAAGATATTTACAGCAGTCGGTCAGGGGATGGCAAATTTATTTCAACGCGTGATGCCCGTCATGTCGCAGTAGCGGCTCATGACTTATTGACCGAGTTAGATTGCAAGGAAGCTGCCCAAAACGTCGCTGTGATTCGAGATGAACTACTGGAACTGATCCAAAATCAGGATGGTCATAAGCCAATGGACACAAAAGCGTCAGATGAGATACCAACCATACCGGCTATCCAACATAAATGGTTGGGTGTTCATGAAAATGGTGAAAAGCCAGCCTTAGCTGCCGCCACCAATCATCATGATACGAAAAATAATGTGCCACGTGTTGACCGCAACCGTACCAAGCAGCTTAAGCCACCGGCAGATTTGCTGTTCCTCAAGCTGGAAATCGTTGAGAAAAACGGCACTATATTCTCGCAAACGATTGACATCAAGCAGCCTACTATGATTATCGGGCGCGGGCAAATGGCGGATGTCGAACTGCATGATCCGTTGGTTTCACGCGTGCATCTGATGATTACAGGGACAACGCCCTATAGCATGAAGATCACTGACTTGAACAGTTCAAATGGAACATGCCTTGACGGTGTGCAGCTCAAACCTAATGAAACTGTTTATTGGGATGTGGGCAAACCCGTGGTCATCGGTGAAACATGGATGATTTTGCGCCACACCTCGTAATGGATTGCAGGTTCGGCGATGACTTGGTTGCCTCTCGTCATTGCTCTAGCAAGTCTCGGCCAACATAGTGGATGATGTCTGGCCGTTTGTCATCTCACATCTGCCCTGTATCATTAGGCCCATACAACTAACCTTGTAAATCCTCTCTTGTTGAAACCAAATGTAATGTTTGCAAGTATACCTATGCTCATTATCTTTAACGTCAGTTATGGATAAGGGATTTTTGCATTTTCGCCACCAGATGCTCAAGCATCCGGCTCCATTTTTCGGCGGGAAGGGGCTGAAGCTCACTAAAATCCGCCGAAGTAGAAGCGTGAAAGCTTGTTTCCTACTTAATAACCTTATACATAACCCAGATTAATACAAAACATCTCAGGGAAGGTCATGTAATAAAGATCGTTATGATTGCGTCTATAGAACAATGGAAATAAACTACTATCCTGCTTATTCTCCCCTCGAACACAGCCTCAGGCTTGATCTTTACAAACAAATGTTCTATCATAAGTCATGAATCGACATTTGTGGTATGATTTCATTGTGAATAAATGTCGGTAATAGCTGTTCAGACCTCGCAGAAATGTGCAGGTAAGGGAGCATAGGTCACAGGCCTATATAGGCTCCAAATCGTTTGTTCCCAGATTGTCGAATAAGTTTTGAACAGGTGAGCCACTATGCGTTACGTAGGCGGCGATTACGACCAATTTGATGATGAGGATGAAGAAGTCGACAAAGATGATGATCGTGATGATGACGATGAAGAAAGTAGTTCTTCGACATCGCAATCACGCGTAAACCCGTTTGGCAGTTCGAGCAGCGGTCTCGGCAACCGTCCAACCTCTAATTTACCGGGCGCAGGGGGACGTACAAGTCCGCCCCCAAGCAGCACGGCTTCGTCTGCCGCACGCCCTCCACAGGCATCAACAACAGGCGGCAACCGTCCCAACCCTCCGAGTGGGGGATCTTCCTTCGGCGGCGGATCGGGCGGCAGCGGTTCAAGCAGCTCCGGCGGTACGTCACCGTTTGGTGGCAGCCGTCCCAGTGGCAGCAGCCCCGCATCTCCCGCTGGCGGTTCCAGTGGATCGGGTGGATCGTCGCAGTTTGGCGGCAATCGTCCTGTTACTCCCGGCGGAGGCTCTTCCTTTGGTGGATCAGGCAGCAGCGGTTCCAGTGGATCGGGCGGATCGTCACAATTTGGTGGCAACCGTCCCAGCGGCAGCTCTACTTCTCCCGCTGGGAATTCAGGAAGTTCGGCTTCACCCAGCCGTCCAGCCGGTGGCGGATCAAGCAGCAGTCCAAGTAGTTCCGGCGGATCGTCGTCCTTTGGCGGCAGCCGTCCAGCAGCAAGTTCGGCACCAGCCAGTAGTCCGGCTAAACCTGCCAGCAGTTTCGGTAAACCGGAAGAGAAAAAAGCCGGTGGTGTGTTGGGCGGGCTTGCGGGGCGCTTCGGCGGTGGTGGCGATGCCAAAGACAAACCAGCCGCACCCAAAGCCAGCAGCGGTGGCGGCGCTTTAGGCGGCATCACCAGCGGCTTAGGTGGCATCGCCGGACGCTTCGGCGGTGGTGCCAAAGCGGGTGATAAACCGGCCACACCCAAGGCCAGCAGTGGCGGCGGTGGTGGATTACTAGGTGGTATCACCGGACGCTTCGGCGGCGGCGGCAAAGATGATAAGAAACCAGCCGCATCAAGCGGTACAGGATCAAGCAGTTCCTCACCATTTGGCGGTGCGCGGACAACGGGTACTAATCCGGCTGTGGGCGGTTCTAAACCCGCCACGCCCAACACGGGTGGTTCAGCGCCATTTGGACGATTAGGTGGCAATACAGCACCCGGCGCTAAACCAGCTACTCCCAAAGGTGGTGCGAAAACCGGATTTAGCCGTTTCTTGCCCTCCTTCTTAAGTGGAGATTCATCAGCAAAACCTGCACCGAAAGGTCGTACGAGCAAAGCGCCGACCGTCCAAGAAGGCGATGGTTTATCGCTCGACACCAAGCTCGATATTTTGGGCGTGGCACTGCTTCTGAGTTCATTGGCGCTGATTTTCAGCCGCCTTTCGACCACAGAAGGCAAATTGACCGAAGCTATCAACGGCTTCCTGATTGGCATTGCTGGTTGGGGATCGATTGCTATTCCGGTCGCCATGCTGATGGTCGGCATCTGGCTGATCGCGCGGCATTTCGGCGAAAGTGCGCCGGTTATCCCGCGCAAACGGATCATCGGCGTGGTCATCGGCTATCTCGCTGTGCTGACACTGATGAGCTATATCGACACGTTTAACTTTGTGGGTGCGCGTGCGGTTCACAACTTCCAAGAACTCGCCCTGCAAATGAGCTTGTCTTTACAGGCACAAACCGGCGGCGGACGCATCGGCTGGGAAACGTATTATTTCCTTGTGTCGAATGTGACCGAGGCAGGTGCCTTCTTTATGATCGTGCTGCTTCTGATTATTAGCAGTATGTTCACGCTGGATATTGGCGCGGCTGAACTGGCGATGATCGTCATCAGCAACTTCCGCACCTTCCAAGATACGCGTCAACGGCGGGCGCAGCAGCGTCAAGCTGCCGCCGCATCACTGGAACAATTGACAGCCCAAGCGGCTCCTGTTCCGGCAGTGAATGTTGCCAAAGAATCGGCACCCGCATTACCTGCGGCTCCGGTTGTGGCCGCGCTGCCCCCTGCCAATGAAATGGCCGCTTTGCCCGCCGGTGAACCGATCCGTGCCGAACGCCCGATTTCCATCAACATCGGTGGTCGCAAAGAAATTGGCGGTTTGAATACACAGGAGATGGTTTCGGTCGAGCGCGAAAGTGCGGCTCCATTAGCTAAACCGAACGCGCCTACACCC
>JACDGI010000280.1 GCA_013821665.1 Anaerolineae bacterium | reverse complement strand
ACCAATGACGGTCACCATCCACCAATTGAATTTGGTACTGGTTGACCCAAGCATTCTGTAAAGCCGCTGCGGCTTCATCCACGGTCATATCACCCAGCGGAACGTTGAGCGCCCAAATATTAGGGAAAACGCGTCCGGTTACAATGTGGCTGCCAATGAATAGCAGACATACGATAACAACTAATCCGGCGATGCCCAAGATAATGGCGCGTGTATGGGTGATGTACCAAAAAAGATCACTCAACACCATACGCACGCGCATAATCCAACCCGCTTCGAGGTTGGGCATGACCATCCCCGAAAGTTGACCTTTTAAGGCATCCTTTAAAGGAGCGGCTGAGGCAGTACGATGTTGTCGAGCCATCTGCCGTTCACGGGCACGGCGTGATGCGTTGCGGCGAGTTCCATAACTATCCATATCAATCCCTATAGACCATATAACTATCGAGCATGATATTTATTTTATATGCTACCACATTCTGCTGCGGCTTGGTAACTGACTTATGGGGTTATTAATGTGTTTCTTTATTCCGTGCATTATGTTAATGATGGCCTTGCCTGTGAATGGTATAGCCCACTGCCCTCGACAAATGAGAGTAGTCGTTTACAATCCGCAATGTTAAGAACGGGTGAAAGGACTGACGTATGCGCCGAATTTGGATACTGCTCGCCTGCTTGCTGTGCGTTGGGGTCGCAACGGCACAAGACACAGTGTTGATTGCCAGTAAACCTACTTTAGTAACCAAGCAAGATGTCTATGGACAATCGACGCTTTACGCCAATGGGACGTTGAACAATAAATCCGCTGATAAGGCTTTCAGCGGTATTGAGTTGGAAGCCACTGCCATTGATGCTGATGGAAAAGAAGTAGGCGAAGGACTCGGCTATCTGGCAAATGCCTGTGGCGCATCACTCCCGCCGGATTTTGTATTGACTCCCGCTGCAAACCAATTTTACGTGATACCGATTGAACTTTATGATGCGGATGCGAAAGTTGACCATGTGACCATCACCGTCGATTCGACTCCAGCGGATGCTCCCTCGGCAACCGAAACGCCGCTCGGTATGGGTGTAAAGCAGATTGATAAGCATGAGATAGCTCAGGTCGAATGGATTGATGAGCAGCATTTGCGCTATGGCGAAGGCTGCCACCGTGATTTGTTCACGAATTGGACGTGGCGCACTTACGATTTACGGACAGCCTCGGTCAACCTGACACCGCATCCCAAAGCTGATCTGATTACCGAAGCGCTCCGTCGCCAATTGGGTTTAATCGACCCGTTGTACTTCCAAAATTCACAGCTAACCTTTGATCCGAATGGAAAGCGCCTCGTCTATCAGAACGAGTTGAATACGGTTCTCAGTGCCGAAAGTGATGGCTCGTTCAAGCGCCGTATGCTGGATAAGCTCTCAGACCGGACATTGCAGGGCATCTACTGGCTCAGTAAAGGGATTTTCCTTGCCTATTATTATGGCGCGTTTGGCGACCTCGTGACCTATTTTACGGCGGATGCTGACAATCGCATTTTGAGCGAAACCCCTGCTAACAGCACACCATCCTTAATCACACCCGGAGCCAGCCCAGATGGACAAGATGTCATCATCGGCTTGGAGATGGATGGCAAAACCGGCTATTACGATAAGCGGGCGGCTTACGAAACCACCACACTCTTATTTGAGTCACCGCTGCCGGGCAACAATTGGCCGGGACCAGTTTATGAAAAAGACTCCGATGATGTTTCCTTCATTTACATGGCCGTTCCACAGGATGAGGGTGCAAAGTTGGTTTGTTATAACGTCCAGACCAAAGATACACATGATTTGACGACGCTGCCGCTCCAACTGACCAGTGATGAACGCGCTTCGTGGTGGTTGTCGCCCGATAAAAATACGATTGCTCTGGCAGCCGAAGGTATTCACGGCGGCTTATGGCTGATTGACCTTAACGCGACCAAGGCGTGTGACTAACTGTGACAACAATTGCCTTTGTATTGGTACTTGTTTCAGCAACTTTACACGCGACATGGAATTTTCTGGCAAAGCGAGCCGGTGGTGATACGGCCTTCGTGTGGTTGTTCAGTACGCTTGCGACAGTGGTTTATCTGCCCTTAGCCATTGTGATCCTAATAGTGCAAAAACCACAATTGGGTGCGCCCGAATTAACCGCACTGGCGATCACCTCAGGGCTGCATATCGCCTACTATTTGTTCTTGAACTGGGGCTATCAGGTCGGTGATTTGTCGCTGGTCTATCCCATAGCGCGTGGAGCAGGGCCAGTTTTGGCGGTCATAGGCGCGGTAATCCTGCTCGGCGAGCGTCCGTCGTTGTGGGCAGTCTGCGGTATGTTGTTAATTTCGACCGGTATCATCATCTTAACCAGTGGTTCGCGATCTGAGCACAAGGGCAGCATTCGGCTGGGCGTTATTTATGGGCTGCTGACGGCGGTGGCGATTGGCGCTTATACACTTCAGGATAAACAAGTTGTCAGTTTTTTTCTTGTACCCCCTCTGATTTTGACGTGGACGAGCAGCTTAGTGCAGACTTTATTTTTGGCACCCCACGCCATTCGCCATTGGGATCGTGTGAAATTCAATTGGGATAAGCATAAGCGGGAAGCCTTCAGCATCGGTATTCTGGACTCACTCTCCTATATTTTGTTTCTGATTGCGCTTTCAAGTAGTGCAGTGGCTCAGCTTTCGCCACTCCGTCAAACGAGTATTTTAATCGGGGCGTTTTTGGGTGTTCGTATGTTATCCGAAGAAGGCGGTCGCCGACGGATTGTGGCTGCCTTGGTCATGATGGTAGGAGTAATCGTGCTGGCAGTAGGCTGAAGGTACTAGCGAAAACTGTCCAATTGTATAGTTCTGCCATGCAAACCTGACGATTGCTCTACGCGATGCACTATTCCTCCCTAAAATTGCCTATAATGAGTTAGATTGTGCAGTTTTGATTCTGACGAAAAGGAGGCTAACGATGAAGTGGCGAAAATGGAGTGTCTTTGGCGTGTTGTTCGCCATGTTCAGCCTGTTCACATTGCAGCCGACCACATGGGTCGCGGCGCAAAGTTATTCATGGACAGGCGAATACTATAACAACCAATATTTGCAGGGAACGCCTGCTTTCACGCGGACGGATGGCGTGCTAGCATTTGATTTCGGTAACAACTCGCCGGGAAACGGTGTCGGCACGGATGGCTTTTCTGTTCGCTGGACGGCATTGGATAGTTTCAATGGCGGAACCTATCGCTTCTGGGCGCTCGCAGACGACAACATTCGTATTACCATTGACGATGGTTATACGCCCATCTTGAATACATTCGGCCAAACGCAAATCGGCCAGATTGTATCGGCTGATGTACCGATGACCGCTGGCGTTCATAAGATACGCGTCGATTATCAAGAAGTTTCAGGTAACGCTTATGCGTATGTGACATGGGCCAGTCTTGCCAGCAATCCTGTTGGCCCGAATTTCCCGGTTCCGCAGGTATCCTATTCGAATGTGAACAACGGTGCGTGGACAGCGCAGTATTACAACAATACAGGGCTATCCGGCTCACCTGTTTTAACCCAGAGTGAAGGCAGCCCCAGTCATAATTGGGGAGCTGGTTCACCGGGCGGCAGCGTTCCTTCGGATAACTTCTCGGCTCGTTGGACAAGCACCCAGACCTTAGATGCAGCCACCTATCAACTGCAACTACAGGCTGATGATGGTGTACGTGCCTACATCGATGGCACGCTATATATCAACGAGTTCCATTCCGCTACGACCAACACTTACACCGCTAATGTGAACCTCGGTGCGGGTCAGCATAATATCGTGGTTGAGTATTTTGAGGCCGGTGGAAACGCGTTCCTCAATTACAACCTGAACCGCGTGACATCAGTCATTGTGGCACCCGCTAATCCAAATCCGGTCAATACGGGCACATTTGCGACAGTGACCGCCGCCCGCTTGAATGTGCGTGACAACTCCAACGCCACTGCGACCATTTTGGTCAAGGTCAACCGTGGTGAAGTGTATCCAGTAGTCGGTAAGAACGGTGACTCATCATGGTATCAGATCAGCGTGAATGGTGTCGTTGGTTGGGTGTCAGGCCGCTTTGTGACCATCAGTGGCAACCAAGTAGCTGTGGTCGCGCAAGCTCAAACAGTTGCCCAGCCGGTAGACACCGGCTTTAATGTCACCGCTTTAACAACCGTAAATGTGCGTAATGCACCGAACACGCGCGGAACGACTGTACTGGTCAAGATGCAGCGGACGAATACGGCTCGCGTGGTTGGACGTACGGGCAATAATGCGTGGTGGCAGGTCAACTTTAACGGCACAGTGGGTTGGGTGAGTTCAACCTTTGCCCGCATTCAAGGCGGCGCGGTTGTGGGGCAAATCCCCGTAACTGGCTAAGTTGACTGTACTTGTTTGAAGTTGAATTGGGTAGCAATCAAAACGGGATGACACTTTGTCATCCCGTTTTGTTTTACATAATAGCGAGTACGACCAGAGGGATGAGTGCGCCGACAACCGCACCGGCGATGACTTGTGCCAGTGTGTGACGCTGCAAACGCAGCCGTGCCGCGCCCACGAGAGGCAGAAGCGGTGAAACGAATAAGGCAGGTGCTGCACCAAAGACGATGCCGGTTGCCACGACCGCCACGCTGATACTCATTGCGTGCATACTGATCTGCCACGCGAACGTAATCACCAGCATGACGATGAGTTCTACCAGTGTAATTGCAGCGATGAGCGGCAGGATCGACGGTGCGTTCATCAGTCGCAAAACTTCCCACGCGAGAATAGCACACACGATTGATACTGCAAAAGGGATAAGGCGCTCTTGCCGTTCTTTCATGTGAAGGTCGCTGATTTTGCCACTATGCACACGCCATGCGATGAACAGAATGGGCATCAAACAGACTAAGATGGCATAGGTCAGTGCCCACATCAACCCTTGCAGACGATTTTCGGCATAATGAAATGCAATCACGAATACCAGAATGCTCCAGACCATTGGAGGGCTGAGCAAGTTCGAAATCACACGCGCCCAACGGGCGTTCATATAGGCGGAAGCGTTCAATAGATGTTCCTCGACGGAATACCAATAATATTGCAGATAGTTGTGCCAGACGTTTTGAACCATAGTTTTCACTCTAACACATGTTCAGTGAAATTTGATGTAGGGATGTTTAAGCTTATGTTAGAGAGTCACTCAGCTTTACCATACGAATAATGGGCTGAGTTTATGGTGAATCTCAGCGCATCACTGATACTACGTTTACAGCTTACAACATGTTCAAGGCAGTTTGCTGAGGTAGTTTTTTCCCTCAAAAATAGCGCGTGTGATGTGCGCTTCTTCAAGTTCGTCCTCATCTAACTGACCCAGCATTTCACGGGCTAGAGCCGCAACACGCAGCGAACCGGTTATGACAATCAGCGGGTTTGTATCTTGTATGGCGTTATGAATAGCAGTTTGTAAATCAGGTTGGATGCTGATTGACGCGTGCTCCAAAGCTGCCGTTTGTTGGATTTCATCCGTAGTCAGGGCACGATGGTTGGATGTTTGCGTCAAGGTGATATAAAAATTGGGCGAGTCAAATTCGGCAAGAAAATCCTGAACTGACTTGTCACGCAGCATTCCAATAATCAGGCTGACAGATGAAGCTGGTGCAATCTGGTAGATAGCAGCCCGTAAATGTCGGGCGCTGGTGGGTGTATGTGCGCCATCGATCAGCAGCGTTTTATCGTCCTGTTCAATTTGCTCCATACGTCCGGCAAGATGAACAGGTGGTGACATAAGTGGTAGAAGGTAATCTGCAATAATGTGGCGCTGCATCAGGTTAGCACAGGCAGCAACGGCGAGACTTTCTATCGGTTCAAAGCTGAGATTTGCTTGTTGAGAGATGGCTTCGTGGCGCAGCACGGTTTCAACTTCTGGTACTTGTGGGGCCGCGATAGCATAACCATGTGGCTGAATGATCCCTGCCTTGTGGGTTGCAATTGATGTGAGTGTGCCACCGAGCATCGCCGCATGTTCGCGTTCGATAGGCGTAATGACAGCTAGTGTGTTCGTAACTGCATTGACTGCATCATATCGCCCACCGATGCCAATCTCCAGCACAGCAATATCAACCTTCTGCTGGCGAAACCAGTACAAAGCTAAAGCGGTTGCGAGTTCGAATGTGCTGTAATGGGTATCAAGCTGAACGGCTGCTTCTTGGACAATCTCGACACCCGTAATAAATTCTGTCTGCGAAATGTGCTTCCCGTTGATGCTGAAACGTTCACGGAAGCTGTGTAAATGAGGGCTGGTGTACAAACCAACTTTAACATGGTCATTCATCAGCGAGGCGATTTGGTGGCAGGTCGTCCCTTTACCAACCGAACCCGCGACCACCATACACGGATAAGCGCGTTCGGGGTTATCCACTGCGGCGAGCAGCCGTTTCATAGGGTCGAGCGTATGCGGTAGCTCAGTCGCGCGGATGGGCTGGCTGATGATTTTGAGTGCGCCGGAATAGTCCATCAGAGGCAGTGTTGTTCCATATGCGTCACAGCGGCAGGAAGTTCGCGCAAGGAAAGCAGGATGCCGGTTGGGTGTACGATTTGTTCCGGCGTGTAGGGGAAGTCCTGTGCGCGCGTAAACGGATCAAGATGAGAAAGCGAGTCTGGAATAAGAGTGGCGCGAGGTTTCCACAAGGTTTTAAAGCCGTGACCAGACGGGTACAGCACATCATCGTCGTACAAATCGCCGACCATGATTGACAGCTTGGCGCGCTCAGGCCAGTCACCGAAAAAGTGACGGTGTTTTTTGAGGCCGTTGTGTGTGTCTGGTGTAAGGGTATCGGTGACAAGCGGCGTGATGCCCAGCGCATCCATCACCTGAAGTTGGTATTTGGCAAGCCCTTTGGTGGCAATCACAATCGCGCGATGGGGTGCCGCCAATTCTTGCAGCGACTCCAGCGCATATTCAAGAAGTGACGAATGGGATTTAGCATAGGTGTTTACCAACTCGGTGACGCTGGTGGTAATGGATACACCCAACCGTTTGGCAACTGTCAGCGAAATATCATCCAGATCCATCGCCATAATCGCAGGCACACTATCATCACGCTGACGGGCATTGTTTTCATCCTCAATCATTTGCAGGATGTCCGCTGCTGATAAACCTGATTGTTGAGCCATTTCTCCGACGACTTGAGGCCAGATTGCTCTCTCAAAAGGATTTAGCTGGAGTGTGCCATCAAGGTCAATAAAAATTACGGTTTGGTATAGGATGTCGGGCAATTGTTCCTCGATTTTGGTGATTCAGGAGCGTTGGTATATTTGATACTATCCCTCACCTTAAATTTGTATTTAGAAAGTGAGAGAAGGGTTATGATCATTTGCCGTTGATAACGAGTTCTTTGAGCGCAGGTTCAGCCTTTGGATAAAGGAACTGATAACCCGCTTCTTGTAAGCGCTTGGGAACCGCCCGCTGGCCTTCTGTCAAAAGTATGGCAAGCTCGCCGAAGGCCAACTTAAAAACGAATGCTGGTGTTGGGAAAAATGATGGACGTTTATAGACACGACCTAAAACGGTGCCGAGTTCGGCATCGCTGAGGACTTCCGGTGCGCTCAGGTTATAGGCACCGCTGGCGCTGGGTGTGTCGATCAGGAAGCGAATCGCACCAACTTCATCGTCAATATGAATCCACGGCATCTGCTGTTTGCCATCGCCAATGCGCCCACCGACGAACAGCTTAAACGGGATCGAAAGCTGCGGTAGAACGCCACCTTTGGTCGACATCAAAATACCGGTACGAATGATCACACGCCGCACACCCATCTTCTCAACTGGCGCTGTGACGGCTTCCCATTGGACGCAAGTTCGCGCCAAAAAGTCGTCGCCGGGGGCGTGGTCTTCGGTGATGTCTTCGCTGCCATGCGTGCCGTAATAGCCAACTGCCGACGATTGAATGAGTACTTCGGGTTTGTTTGTGGCAGCAGTGATAGCCTCGACAACGGCCTTGCCCGCGTTGAGACGACTTTCGACAATCCGTTTCTTGCGTTCCTTCGTCCAACGGCTGGGCGGGAATCCTTCACCGGCAATGCTTTCACCGGCTAGGTTAACAATTGCGCCCGCACCATCCACCAGTGAACCCCAACCCTGTGCGGTGCGTCCATCCCAACCAACCACTTTTACAGTTCCGTCCAGACCACTGGTTTTGTTGGTGTTCCGGCTGAGGACGATTACTTCATGATGATCGTGCGCTAAGCTGTTGGCTAAGGCCCTGCCAATTAGCCCTGTACCCCCGGTAATAATCACGCGCATTTCAGTCTGCCTCCGGTCAATAGATAAAATAATCTCCCCTTATCCTGATTGTATCGTGCCTAGAACATGCGTCAACTTCTGCTCATAGGTTCTTCAGTTTGTAGATGAGATAACGGCAATGTAACCTAGGCTGGCGTAGGTTTTACCCGCGACCGGCAAACGCTGGTTCGGATCATCCGGGTCGTAGAGACCGACAATGATTTGATAATCACCGGGTGGAAGATCGGACGGAAGGGCGAGGCCGTGTTGATCGTAGATCGTTATCGCGGGCTGCCATGTCGTCGTCGGTTGTGATCCACCTACGGGTTCACTGTCACGTTGCGTCATCAGCACACCGCCAGCATTCAACAGTTGCACAAAGACTTTGTAACGCTTATCAAGCAGGGCATTCGTCTGCCATTCCAACCGGATTTGAACCACATCACCGACGTGAAAAATTCGTTTATTAATGGCGGCCCGTTCCAACAAAATTGAATCCCCGAAAAGCTTATGAACAGGTTTGGAGTCAGGCATCGTCGCCGGTGTGACGTACTCTGCAAAACGCACATCCCCATACCACCGGTCTTGTCCAGCCTCGAACGTGGCACTATTCAAGGTGTCCTCGACAATGTGATGTGGATCGCGTTCTGACTCGCCCCAAAACAGCACGAAAATCCGCTGGCTGTTTTGGATCACATTGCGTACCGCAACCAGTGTTTCGCCATCGTCTCCCCCTAAACCAGCAGGCAGGGGATAAACTTTAGCATCACCGTGATAATAGTAGCGGAACACTTCTTCCTGATTGGGTGCGTCCAAGATGATCGAATCACCCGCCCTCGCATTTGCCGTAATCGCTTGTACCATGCTGCGGTAATCGGCACGCTGGAAGTGCGGATCGCTGTACAGCGATTGAAGGCCGTTAACGAGATAAACCAGCAGCCAAATCGCTTGCAAAATGGTCAGAATGAGCGTGATGCGGTCAAGGCGGTAGCCGCGTCGCGCCAATTCCCACCAACCGCCGATACCTGCACCCATCAACAGTGCAAATCCGATTTGGGCGGGTAGCAAAAATTTAAGGTTGGCCGGACGGAAAAGTCCCAACGCTAAAAATAGCGCGACTGGCAATCCTGCCCAGATGATCGGCAAAAGTGTCGGCCAGATCGCCGCTTTACCTCGCAGCCATAATATGCCGATGAGACCACCGCTCAATATCAGCAGTGC
>JACDGI010000279.1 GCA_013821665.1 Anaerolineae bacterium | reverse complement strand
CCCCAAAATCATGTCGAGGTTGCGGCCGTAATTCTCCAGATCAGCCTGTTCGCCTGTCGCATCGGGATTATTGTAGCCGTACAGATAAAACAGATCGTTGCTGCCAATCCACACTAACGCCACTGCGGGTTTGCCCTGTGCCACCGCTGATTTGATGGTCTCAACTGCTTGATCGAGTTCGCTTGGTAATCCTTGGTCGCCATTAATCAGCGCGTCCGAACTCCAACCTGAATGCCCAAAGTTCGTCATGGTCGAACCGGGACGTAACGCTTGCACCATGCCAATTAAGCGCCCCGGATAACCACCTAACGCGGCGTTATCTTCCGCGCCTTCCGTCAGACTGTCACCCAAGGCCACAATCGTCACCGCTCCCGCTGGCAATGTGAGCGCGGTAATGGGTGGATTGGCTGGCTGAACTTGAACCTCAGGCACGGGTGTTTCTGTCGTCGCAACTAGCAGCTCTCCAGCTTGAGCCGTGAGGGGTACAGCATTTACGTCTGGTACAGGTAAAGCCGTTTCCGTCGCTATCACCTGCTGTATCGAAGGTGCAACCGCCAACATGATCTTCAACGCCTCAGAAGTAATTGGCTTCCCAACCGCATTACTCACATCACCCGCTGGAATAGGCACATCCCACGTAAAGTCAGGGATCGTGATTGTGGAGGGTGTGCCGCTGGTCGGATCAAGCGTATTAATGGTGTTATCCGCCATCAACTGTGCAGCATTACAGGTTGGATTATCGGCTTGGCAGCCAGCCGGAGTATCCGCGCCATCTTCAACGCCCAAGGGCATATTTATATCGCCGTTCCACATCAGGTTTGATTTGATTTGCAGGTTATCGTCGGCTCGTACTGGACTTGGCAGGTTAGAACCCGCGTTTTCTGCGCCGCTAAATGGCCCTGCCACGAAAAATTGTTGGTAAGCGCTGGTGTGACCGGAGGGGTTATAAAACACGTTGTTGTAGATAAACACATTCTTATTCGGGATACGCACGTAGTTCGAGCCATCCGCTGGTGCATTGTTGCCCCAACCACCCGCCGCCGTGTATTGGTCGCAGCGTTCGCGGCCTTCCTCTGTCCCCTGACCATCGCAGCTTCGAGAGCCGAAACCGAACTCCATCACATGACTACGAGCGCCTATCCTCACCATCACGTTATAGGCCATCAGGATGTTATAGCCACCCTGCACACCGATACCCGCGCCCTGTGTATCGTGGATAAAGTTATTGACGAACTTGATGTCGTAGGCTTCATATTGGATGTAAGGCGCACTCATGAACTGGTAACCTGTGCCTTGCCCTGTTGTGAAGCCGCCCGTTCCGCAGTCGTAATATTCATTGTCCGCCACGTAAAAATAAGCTGATCCGCCTTTAAGATACATGCACCAATCACCCGCGTTGTGGATCTTATTGTTCAGGATATGTCCGTGCTGTACCGCCACGAAATCCACCGCGTTATCCCACGCACCGGAAATATCGTTATCCTCCAAATAGACAAATTGTGATTGGTTGACCTTGACGGTTTCCTGCCCATTAAACGTATCGGGATTCGCGCCCACAAACTTGTTACCACGCAGCAATAGATGGTCACACTTCTCGCAGTGGAAAGCGTCGGTGCCAATTTCCAAATTGAGGTTGATGAAGTACACATAACGGTCATCATACATATTGATGGATGGCAGATGAGCGGTGTTCGCGCCGTTGGCCGCCTCGACAATAATCGGATGTTCAGCCGTGCCGTAGTGCGATTCCCAAAAATTAGGCGCTTGCTCGGCGGTATAAGTTCCCGGCAGAATCAGGATGTGATAGCCAGTAGTCAGTTCAATGTCTCTTGGGATTTTGCCCCACGCCGCATCAATTGTCCGTAAGGCTTGTTCAGGCGTACTGCCATCATGATTATCGTCGCCTGTTGTGGAGACATAGAGGTTTATCAGCGTCGGTGTGCCGATGTTATAAGCTATTTGGTTGTTATCTTGTGCCAATATGCGCCCCGAAAATATCAATACCAATAAAAGAGTCAATCCGATCCATCGCTGTCGCATAAAATACTCCAGTTCGGAAGTTATCAAAACTTACTTTCAGGCTATCATGCCTCCATCCGAACCAATCCTTAACCTTTTCGTTGCCCAATAGACCATCTGCGCATGGCATTTCTCTCAAATCAGGGCAATACTTAAGGCTGATAATTAACCTGATTTTCGTATGTTACACACTCGAATTTATGGGTATAAATTAAACAGCACTACAACCTTCGTGGTTGTTCAACAGCCATTCAGGAGATCGCCTTATGCAATCGACATCCAACCAACCGACACTGACCTTTATCGAACTGCTCAAGCGCACATTCGCCATTTATCGCGAAAACTTTTGGACGATCATCGGCTTAGTAGCCTTTGTAACCATTCCCATCAGCCTTCTGAATATCATTATCTCGCCGCAGCCTCTGGCGGCCTTAACAACTCCTACATTGAGCGACACGCCGGATATGAGCGGCTTAGTGTTGAGCTTGCTCAGCCTCGTTGAAACCATACTCATCACCGCGCCCTTGACGTATCTGGTTTCCGAATACCTCTTTGGTCACAAGCTCTCCATCGGTGAAGCCTTTAGCGGGGTCAGCCATCGCTTCACGAAAATCGGCTGTGGAGTGCTTTTAGTCGGCTTCGTCATTGGCCTTTTAGCGGTTGTGATTTCCTTTCTGGTGGTCGCATTCCCGCCCGCGCTGGTTTTTAGCGGCATTCTGCTGCATATCATCATCGCCACCTCTGCCCTGATGTTCCCCGTGTTGACACTCGAAAATATCGGTCCGTCCGCCGCCATCAGCCGTTCATGGTCGCTGGGTAAACGTCGCTTCTGGGCTGCGTGCGGCATAGGTTTGATTGCCGTCCTCATTTCACTGCTACTCAGCAGTATCCTTGGCAGCATCGTCACCCTCGCTATTACAGCCGCCGCCCCGAACATGAACTTAAACGTACAATTTCTCATAATCAGCATCATCAGTGATGTTGTCAGTATCTTTGTCACGCCCATTTCACCGATTGCCTTCACCTTGATCTACTACAATATCCGCGCCACCACCGAAAATTTGAATGAGCTTCTGAATACGAATGTCACGCCAGCCCAACGCCCCATCAATTTCGCCTCACCTGTTTCGCGCTTTCAATTTGACCGCCACGACTGGCGCAACATTGCTATTCTCAGCGTGATTGGCTTGATCGTCGGCGTTGTTGGCAACACCCTTATTCAACAGTTGATCCAGCAATTAACGCCCGGACTGCGCTGAAATCGCCTGTGCTTGCGCGTTAATCCGTACCACCCCTATACTGTAGTCAACACTTTCTGTTGCCAAGGGGAGGCTCACGATGTTCGGACGACTCTTAGCACTGGTTGGAATCATAGTCATTGGTGTGGGTGTTTTTGGGATCTTTCGCGCCAGCCAATCCTTCATGGGCACGAACTTAGGCAATACCATGCAGCTTGCAACGGATGCCAAAGCCCGCGAAGCGCAACTCTGCAAAACCGGCGAAAAACTTCAGGAAGACAAAGGCCCTTCTGAATATAATGCCAGTCAGGGAACCTACGGCAGCAGTGTCACGATGTATTGTGTGAATAATGATGGTATAAAGCGGGATGTCACCGAGCAATTCGGTAACAGCATGGTTAGTCAGGTCGGCGGCATTTTCGAAAATATGTTACCAAACCTACTCGGCAGCGTTATCTATGTCGTCTTGATCCCTGTGGGTGTGGTGTTGACCATCATCGGCCTGATTTTTAGTCGCAGACGTTCAGGCACGGTTAGTTTTGGTGTACCAGTCGTCAGTTCAACCGGCTTTACCAGCTATACGACTCAAAATTCTGGCGGCAGAGTCGATCTTAATCAAGTCATCCAACAAGCCCGTGATATGAAAGCGACTGCGACAGGTTCAGGCGACCTCACAACCCGCCTCAAGCAGCTTGAGGATGCGCGTAATGCGGGACTCATCTCACAAACCGAGTATGATCGCACGCGTCAACAAATCCTTGATACCCTGAAATAGCACGCTGTAGGGGTTTGTCGGCGGCAAACCCTTCTCATGCTGCCTATGTCCTACTGATTCACATCCACCCCTTCGCCGTAACATTCCGATGGATCATCAACGAAGCAGTTTTTATTGGCGACCGCTTGCATTTCAATCACTTGCCGGTCAGGGAACTTCTTCAGGATCGAATCGCGAACGCCATCGCCGCCAGTATCCCATGCCACTACAATATCGCTGTCAAAGTATGGGCTGGTCTCGACGGTTAAGCTGCCATAGGCACGCCAGCGGACATCACTGCCACTGACCACCACCAACACCTGACGATCACCCTCACGGCGTTTGTCCACTGCTTGTACCAACTGTGGGCTAATCCAGTTAAAGCGGTACAACACATCAATACGCGGTTGGCTGTAGGCATACAACGAATAGACCAGCACTGCCCCGAATACAATATAAACAGGCAGCCGTCCAATCCGTTTCATCAACCATGACAGCGGAACAGCGCTCAACAAGGCGAACGCGCCCAACGCCTCGAAATAATAACGGGTGCTGTAACGCTGTGAGCCAATCCAATAGGTGAGGTGTAAACCAATCAGACTCAAAATGACAGCCAGCAGCAGCCATGTCCAACTAATCTGCCTGTCCGGTTTCGTGAACAAGAAAAAGACAAACGGAATCATCATCCAAATGACATATCCACCCATCCACGCCAGCGAGAACGTCGGATTGCTAATCAATGTTTCGGGTAATCCGGTTGTCTCGATGACCAATAGCCCGCCAAACGCCAACCAGACTGCCCACCACCACCAGCGCCATTTGAAACCGAGGAGCAAACCGAACGGCAGCAAAATCCAACTCAAGCCGATAAAGGGTATTTCAACGTTGTTGCCTGTGGGTAAAGTCACCCCGAAGGATGGCTTCGGCGGCCAATAATCGCCTTGATTCAGCAAATGATCCGTCAGTTTGGGATCAATTTGGTTGCCCGTTGTAAACATACTGCCGGTCTGCCAACCAAATAAATCAGAGGCGGTCATCGACAAATCCCAGCGCGTTTGCCGGATACCTTTTTCAATGGTATGACCGTGTGCGCCGTAGCCTACGCCAAAGCCGATGCGGTCATATGACCACACCAGCAAATACAAATTTTCCCGGCTGTCACCCGTCGCCGCGTACTGGTAAGCCGGAATAATGCTGATCAAAATCAGTGTAAAAATGCCCAACAAAATCAATGGCGACAAGGTGCCAATAAAACCGCCATAGGTTTTCATCAAGGTCGGCTGAGTTTGAACAACCACTGGCTCAGCTTCGGCTGTTGAAGCGACCACCACCGCCTTGCGCTGTTTGCGATCCAGCAAATAGGCTTGAAGCAGCCGCACGCCGCTCCATCCCATGAAGGGCGCAGCCACTGCCACTCCCGCCAGTGGACGATTAATCAGCGTCATGCCCAGTGCTAACCCTGCAACCACACCCCAGCGCAGTCGGTGTCGCTTGCGCCCATGTTCAATCCGCCAATAGGCGTACATAAACAGCATCGTCGTAAATAAGGCTGCCGTATGTCCCATCAAGGTCGCGTTGAGCAGTAAGGCCATCGGCGAAAAGGCGGTTAATGCCGCTGCGATCAGACCGGTATCTTCGTTGAAAACCTCGCTGCCCAGCCGGAAAACCAAGGCGACCGTCAGCGCACCCAACAGTGCATTGACCAGCCACGGCTGCCCTGCCGCCACGCCAATCGCCAGCGTCCCCGGCCATCCCAGCGGATACTTACTAAACCGTTTGCCGTTCAAATCCACAACGAACGGCTCCCAAAATGGACGCGAAGGCACAGGCGATGGAATGACACTTTGCCCACGCGCCAGTAATTTCGCCTCGAAAAGATAAGCAACTTCATCTTCAAGGTGTGGCACATGCTCAAACACACGGTCGCTAACCAGTGCCGTCATGAAAAAACTAAGGAAAACCAATAGCAGTGCAAACAGATGGTGATAGCCAAAACGAGAGCGGTTAGATGTGTTCATGGCTGAAGTTGATGCCGATCAACAGTGATTTACGGGAACAAGCGCCCATTATGCTTCAACCAATAGCATCGCAGCAACTGCCGAATCGCCTTTGATTTTCGCCTCTCATCAACCACTTAACTCAGGGCGAAGCATCAACTCGTTATAGTGCCTTGCGGTAAGTAATAAACAACTTACTCGCCTGAAGAAAATCGGCCCCACGTTGCAGCTTCTTGAATGAGCGCCCAGCCGTTTCGGCGAGGGAAGCCGCTTCCTCCGCACGTCCGTTGGCGAATAAACTTTGTGCGTACATCAGTTGTGCCGTAGCCATTTCTGCCTCGGCATGTGCCCGTTCATAATAGATCAAGGCTGTTTGATAATAGATGTCGAAGTCGTTATTGAAACCATCGGGAAAGATTTCAGAATGAGTCGCCAATTCAGCCAAAACGCAGTAAGTATTGCCTAGCTCCAGCGAACTATTGCGGATTTGGGCGAAGTCCAAGGCCTGCTGTGCCCGCTGCCACGAGGCTTCCCAATCGCCGTTGGCGATGGCGACCCGCGCCAGCAGTTGATTCAAAGCCGATTGCAGCGATGTATAAATCGGATCAGGTTGTTGTGACGTTTCCACATATTGCTGGATATAAGCCAAGCCTTTTTCGCCCAGCATCAAGGCTTGGTCGGCTTGTTGGAGCGCCATGACCATTTTCCCTTCGCTGTGCAAAGCATAGGCCGCTGCCAGATAATCCGGTGCTTCATCGGCAAAGTTATAGGCTTCGCGGAAGGCCTGCCGCGCCTGTTCATTCTTGCCCTGCATCCGTAACATATCGCCCCGGTTAAAGGCGGCATAACTCAGATAGCGGTTGTTATGCTGTTCGTGAGCCATCTCAAATACTTCATCGTTAATTTGAAATGCGAGGTCAAACGCGCCCGTATCCCGCAGCAAAATGACCTTATTGTTTAATCCTGCTAACAGAGCATCGGTTAACTGCTGCTGACGCGCTTCCGCAATCACTTTATCTAATTCTTGCAGCGCGTCTTCATAAACCAGTTCTCCCGCTTCCCATGAATCATAAACAGCATTTGCGCGTTCAATGAGTGACTGAATGCCCGCCTCGGATGTCAACACAGTGTCCTTTCTCACTTTCTCACGTCAAGCTACTCTATGATAATAGCCTAGGTCATAATTATATTGCACTTGAGAGAAACCAACCTGTGCCATCCTAAAATCGCCCATTCACTCTATGTCCTCCGTCTTAATCTTGGCGTTCTTGGCGACTTGGCGGTTCAATTCTGCTTGACGTTTGCCCTACGCCCTATGATTCACACTTGGCAGGTGTGCCCCCTCCATTTATAATTGCCCTTTCTAACCGTATAGATAAGCTGGTCAAAACGCGCCTTGCTTAGAGGTGGTTCTGATTTGACGAAGGACGTTCCTGATGAAACTGTTACTGCTCTCTGATGTATATAAGCAAGGTGTGGCTGGCGAAGTCGTAGACGTTGCAGACGGCTACGGACGGAATTACCTCATCCCCAAGAAGCTGGCCGTCAAAGCGACTCCCGGCGAACTCAAAAAGGCTGAGGGGCTTCGCGCCACTGCCGCCGCCCGTAAAGCCGAGTTGGAAGATCGCTTGAACGATCTCGCCCGCCAAATCGACGGCGTGGAACTCGTGTTTGGCCGCCGCGCAGCCAACACCGGCAAGCTCTTCGGTTCAGTGACCACTTCCGATCTGGCCGAAGCACTGAATAAGAAAACCGGCATTGATATTAACCGCCGCCGCATCAGCCAACAGGCCCTCCGCGAAATTGGCACTTTCAATGTACCCGTGCGTTTGGGTTCGGAAATGTCCCCAACCCTCAAGGTGGTTGTGGTTCGTGAAGCCGATCTGGCCGATTATCTGGCTGGCAAAACGGCTGCGCCCCCTGTCGTCGCGATGGATGACACTGGCGATAATGCCTCGGACATTGATACTGAAGCTGCATCCGCAGATGTCGAAGCTGCTGCGGAAACTGCTACCGAATAAGTCCAACCTGTGGGTGGTGATGAACGTGCCCCGGCGGTCTGACCGTTTTCGGGGCTGTTTATTTTTAGGCGCGCACATCAATCTGCCTGAACACACTGCTACGTGTCCCCCTGATCATCTTTTGAGGAGGCGACGCACCGGATGGATGCACAGGCGCTAGGCCGCTATCTGCGCGAAAGCCGCGAGACCAAAGAAATCACGCTTGAAGAGGCTGAACACGCGCTTAAGATTCGGCGGCGTATTCTTGAATCATTCGAGTTGGGTCAATTCACCTTCTCGGATGCAACCAATGTGCAAACACGGGGTTTCGTCCGCAACTATGCCCGTTTCCTTGGGCTAGATGATGACCGTGTCGTCACCTATTACGAGTCAGCCTTAGAAGAAGCCACCAATCCACGGCGCAAACGTAGCACACGCGCCTCTCAAACCACGAATCAAGTGCCGATGGCACCCCGTAAAATCACCGATACTAACCCATCGCTGCCAGCCGTTCCGTCCATGTTGGATCGTCCTACTCGCCGCAACAGTTTCCTCAACTCGCTCGTGATGTTTTTGCTGGCGATTGCTTCCGTCGCCGTCATCATTTTTGTCGTCGCCCAACTCTTAGGCCAAGCACGTCCCGCGCAGGACACAGTCGACACCAATATTCTTGGACAGCTTCCAGCCTCGCCCACTTTCACGCTGGTTCCCAGCCCCAGCGCTGTACCCGTTCCCACGCAGGTCATCATCCTGCAACCGGCTTATACCGGCAAAGGTGTCGTGGTTACGATTGCCCTGAACCAGCGCACATGGCTGCGTGTCTTGGTCGATGGTCAGCAAAAGTTCGCCGGTTTAGCCCGCCCCGGCGACCAGCTACCCGATTTTGTGGGTAACGATAATATCGTCGTCACCGCCGCGAATGCCGAAGCGCTCAAGGTCATCTATAACAGCAAAGAGCAGCCGATCTTTGGCGGTCGTGGTCAACAGGTGGATGTTACCTTCACCCTCACCAATGTGCAGGTCAGTTCAGGTCCCGGTTTTGAACCCACATCGGAGTTTACCGCCACCGTGCTACCTACTTCGGCCATTGATGTCGGCGCGACCATCGCTGCCCTCACACCATCTGCCACGCCCGGCCCCAGCCCCACAGCCACCGATACGCCGCTGCCAACTGCCACCTTTACAGCATCGCCCACTGTCCCACCTTCACCGACGGTTCAGCCAACGCCGACCATCACCTACACACCGTCTCTGACCTTCACGCCCAGCGTCACACCGTCGTTGACTCTCACACCGACTATTACCCAAACACCGTCGCCCACTGCCATCTTACCGCCGCGCGTCACACAGGAAGGCTTACCCGCCACCAAACCTGCGGGATAACGCCTTACAGGAGCAACCATGCCGCAAAATTTACAGGTCACGCTCAATATTTTAGAGGATTTGCGCTTCAACAATAACAAAACGTGGTTTGACGAAAACCGTAAGCAGTACGATCAAGCG
>JACDGI010000278.1 GCA_013821665.1 Anaerolineae bacterium | reverse complement strand
TACTGGAACCCCTCACTTTGATAACATTGTGGCTACTAGCATACACCCACGAGGCTCTTTAAGCCAATTGCACAATAGCCCTTTGACGCATACAATCGGGTGATGAATTGGCTGATAAATAAGGATATTAGAATGGGCAAACGCCCGTTAATTGGTTTGGCATTGATAATGCTGCTTGTGGCGTGCAGCCCTGAGCGCAGTGCATTAAATAATGGCCCGTTATTGGTGCAGGAAGTGACGCTTGCACCCACTACACCTGCGCCAACCCGCGCCTTAAGTGCAACGCCGCCTCCGATTGCTATTGCGATTTCAACGTCTGTACTGACTACCCCCATTACGACCCCTACGACCAAATCGAATTTTGTCTTAATCACGCCAACGCTCCCACCAAGTAAAACACCCACACAAACGCCGACCATCACACCCAGTTGGACACCAACATTTACGGCACTGCCACCAACTGCTACCAATAGCGTGACTTACATTACCGTCGCACCAAATCTGACATCAGGTGGTGTTGTGCCTATTCCCACCGCCTTATCAGTTAATCCTCAGGCTCAGGCCTGTACCACGGGCTGGTTCTTTAGCATGTTTCAACCGGCCAGTTGTGCCATGAACCCGCCCTTAGTGAGCGCTGGCGCATTTCTACAATTCCAAAATGGTGCGATGTTGTGGGTTGCCAAACAGGATGCCATCTACGTCTTTTTCGACAGCGCTAGCCCGCCGCGTTGGCAGGTTTTTAATGATGCCTTTACCGACGGTATGCCAGATACTGATCCCGCCTTCGATCATGCACCACCTTATACATGGCAGCCGCGACGCGGTTTTGGTCTATTGTGGCGCAACCAATCGGCGCTGCGTGATCATTTAGGTTGGGCAGTCACCGAATCCGAAATTCCATTTACCCCTCAGGTGCAATTAGGTTCGGATGGCATGATTTTTATCGGTGACATGCGTGGTGGAGTTTACAGCCTATCACCTGACAGCAGCGATTGGAAACGCTATTCGTAGGAAAAATATAATGGTCGAGAATTTGTTCTTTAACCAGATGATTTTGTAGGGATGAGGCCTGCCTCATCCGCTGACTAAGTACCATTGAGTAATTAATTTAGAATGTTGCATCTACGAATTTGATGGATGAGGTAAATGTGTCGAAGCGCATTGGTATCTTAACCGGCGGTGGCGATGCTCCCGGTCTAAATGCAGTCATTCGTGCGGTTGTTTTGACGGCACGCAATCACTACGACTGGGATGTTGTCGGAATTGTGCGCGGCTTTGATGGTCTTTACGAAGGTTTACCCAGCGTTCCTCTGCTTGAAAAAGATATGCGTGAACTGCTCGCGCGTGGGGGCACAATATTGGGCGCAGCCAACCGGGGCAGTCCTTTTGCTCATCCGGTGCAGCGTCCTCATGGCAAGATTGAATATGAGGATGTGTCCCATGTCGCCATTTCGCGTATGGCGGACTTAGGTATAGATGCGCTTATCGTCGCAGGTGGCGATGGCACAATGGCGATTGCTAATCGGCTTGTCAGTTTGGGTGCGCGCGTCGTCGGTGTTCCCAAGACCATTGATAACGATATTGGTGGCACGGACATTACCTTTGGCTTTGATACGGCTCTCAATACTGCCACTGAAGCACTGGATAAACTGCAAACCACTGCTGAAAGTCATCATCGTGTCATGGTCTTGGAAGTCATGGGACGTGACGCTGGTTGGATTGCCTTACATGCTGGTGTTGCAGGTGGTGCGGATGCCATCCTCATTCCTGAAATCCCCTTTGATATTGAGGTCGTTTGCCAAAAAATCCGACAGTTGAAAGTTGCGGGTCGTAATCACAGCCTGATCATTGTAGCTGAAGGTGCAGCCCCTATCGGCGGCCAGCAGCAGTATCGCATAAAAGGAGAAGGGCGACACGGCGCACGTCTCGGTGGGGTAGGGCAGATTGTAGGTGATTTGTTGGCCGATTGTGTTGGCTCTGAAGTCCGTGTCACCGTCTTAGGACACGTACAGCGTGGCGGTCAACCTACTCCACATGACCGTTGGTTAGCCACCCGTTTTGGTTCCGCTGCTGTCCATTTAGCCGCGCAAGAAAAATGGGGTTATATGGTTGCGCTTCAAGGCACACACATGTCAGCCGTGAAAATGGAAGATGCCATCAAAATGAAACTTGTTGATGTAAATAGCGAAACAGTTCAAATGGCGCGTGATCTGGGTGTGGTGTTTGGATGACCTCTACTTCGTCTGGTGATGTAGTTCATGTTCACCCGTCCTACCTTCAACGATTTCGTAAGCTGTCCCTTCGTTGGAAGCTCCTCTGGTTGCTGATTACCCCTTTCTTTTGCTTCGGAGTTTCCTTATTAACTTACCTTGTGTTTCCGCCACCAGCCGTCAATATTGTCGTACTGGGTACGGATGGTCGTGCTAGTGAAGGCTTTTTGTCTCGCACGGATAGTATCATGCTTGTCGGTGTAAAGCCGTCCCAATTGCGGCTCAGCTTGCTCTCTATTCCCCGTGATCTCTTTATTGAAGTACCCGGCTATGGCTCACAGCGTATTAATACAATCAATTTGCTTGCGGAAGAAAAACAGCGCGGCACGGGTCCTGCTTTAGTCACCGAAGCGATTTCGCAGGACTTTGGCATTCGACTTGATCGTTATGTTCGTTTGGATTTCAATGGCTTCGTTCAATTGGTCGATGCTGTTGGCGGTATCACCGTTGATGTGGAACACACCATTATTGATGATCAATATCCCACAGAAAACGGTGGCGTGGAGTACGTCAAGTTTGATGTGGGTGTTCAGCAAATGGATGGCAAACGGGCGCTGATTTATGCCCGTACTCGCCACGCCGATGACGATTACCATCGTGCCGCACGCCAACAGCAGGTCATTTCGGCACTCTTTGCCAAGTTGGTAAATCCCATTCGCTGGCCTGCCGCCATTGTGGCACTGCGTTCGTCCATTGATTCCAATTTGACCATTGGTGATCTATATGCGCTCGTTGTCCCCGCACTCTTAAACCGGGGAAGCTACGAAAGCTTGGTCATTGACCGGGATTACATAAAAGGCTCAACCGAAGGTCATGCCGTACCCAATTATGAAAAACTGCTGCCGTGGCTGAAAGATCGCTTTGCCCAGAAATAAAAAAGTCGTGCGTCCGCCACACGACTTTTCCGCTTAATTCCCTCCCTCGTTTACGGGGAGGATTAAGGTGGGGGTTTGAGTTATTTCGCTGGCTTTTCCTGCATCAGCTTATCGTAAACACCATCCCATAAGGTGACATCACGCGTCATTTTGGTGATTTTAATGTCTGCAACACGCGGCAGCAGTTTCAGCATGATGGGTGGCA
Source organism: Anaerolineae bacterium (assembly GCA_013821665.1). Taxonomy (GTDB): domain Bacteria; phylum Chloroflexota; class Anaerolineae; order Aggregatilineales; family Phototrophicaceae; genus CFX2. The sequence goes on along the minus strand of JACDGI010000278.1, from coordinate 6,165 downwards.
ATAACGTCCATTGTTCGGAATAAATCATGGCTCGCAGTTGGTCAGCCATGTCGCCGACCCACATGTAACGCTGCCGGAGTTCTTCGGATTTCACCCAGTAATCACGCTTTTCCCATGCCGTCGCCGATTGATCAATTCCAGCTTCAACCTCTCGCAAGCAGTAGACTAACATAGCCGTCATATTACGGACTTCGTCATCCACCACCTGTTTTTGGCTCAACCGCCGCAAAATTTCGGCCACCGTACGCATCGTCTGGTTACGCTGTTTACCAGTGCTGTCGGTATTAATCACACCCATTGCGTATGCTTCTCCAAGGTTGCTTAAGAAAGAATAGCTCGAATACCCTTGTAAATCTGCCCACCGCTCAGTGTCTTCAATATCGTGTTGGCAGATCGTCCTGTGCGCTCGGCCAACTCAACTGGGGTCATCGGCATATTGCCGTTTGCCAAAAATACACGGAACACACTGTCAACCAATGAGGTTTGCTGGTTGATGAAGTTGGGATTTTCTGCGGCGGTTTGTATCGCCAATCCCAGTTCATCGAGTTCCAGCACTTCACCCGTATCAGGATCAATATAATCGACCGTCCGTACTTCATCGGACTGGCTCAGGCGCTCCCGCTGCTCTTGCAATAAATGACTCAGTAAATAGGTACGTAAGTCTTCAGAGCTTTTTTCCCACCAGCTATAATCGACACGAAACTTGGTTTCGAGTGTCGGCTTTATCAGAAAGCCGGGTTTACCTGTTGTCGTGGTCATAACCAGCCTCCCTAATCATTGCTGAGTTTCCAATAATCTCCACCAACATTCTGGAAATCAGGATTTGCGATCAGCACTGCAAAAATAGGTCCCGGAGGACACCGCCGCAGCACATTAACAGCGCTGTAAATCGTCTTTGCATGGACAGTTCCCTGTGGTGTCAGCAATCCCAACGGCGGAATGATACTCCGTAGAATAGCCACCAGACTTTTCTTCTGCTGTTGAGCGTTTGTGAAAAGCGCATCCACACCCGCTAGATCTTCCGCTCCTAAAATCATGAGGTCGTCATATTCGGCACCAATAGCCCGCTTATGGTTCTCAAAAGTAATCTGGTCTGCCTTTGGCACAATCAGCCGAATCCATTCGGTGCGTGGCTTATGAGCCTTAAAGTTGACGACGACTTTGCCCGCTTCGTCACTCTTGCTCACGGTGACATATGCGCCGATAGGCAGCTTATGCTTGCGATAAAACTTGGCTAATCCGTAAACATAACGCTCTTTGCGGACGACCCAAGCAGGGTACTCTTCGCCATCTTGCCCATCAACCAATGAAAAGGCGACGTGTAGTGTTTGTCGTGCCGTTGGGAAAATCACTGATGTGCGATCACTTAATGGTAACGTGCCCAATCGGCGGTGAGGGTAGGTCAGTGTAATTTGTGTTTGATCGATGTTCCCGACATCTTCTGTCGAGGAATGTTCATCATCAATTTCATTTTCGATGGTGATGAGTTCTTTGGTCAGCAGATTACGATCATATTCAATCGGGGTATAACGCAGCATCGCCGGGGTATGTTGGACTTCTTCCGGTTCTAAACGGGTTAAATGCCACAGAACTTCACCCGTCGGCCCCACTTCATCAAATCGCGAGTCGTTGTTAAGACCATAATTCAATGAAAAAATCTGTAACGCCTGTGGTGCTTTGCCCAATCCGCCCATTTCACCGAGGATGGTTTCCGTTGACATTGGGCCACCGCCGTTAATATCAAGTACCGCCTCAGCTAGATTCAAATGCCCAACGTTGACATCCATCAGGAGATCACGTGGGAACCATAAGCGCGCCATATAAATGAGATCTGGCGATGCACGCAGCTTATCCTCGACCTTTTTGGTGAGTTCTTTGCCGGATGTTGCAAGAATGTCATCCGCATTCAGATCATTGACTGAACCAATGGAGTCATCAACTTCTCCCTCTTGGTTAAGATCATGCTCAACGGTTAGCTCGGAAGCAAATTCGCGGGGCTTATCATCGATATTCAAATCATCGTCGTCGAACTGTACTGCCAGTACATTGAACGCACCATAATCGGGATTATTCCCTATACGTGTGCCGACGACGACTGCCGTTTCATAATCGAAATCCGTAAAGATCAACTTCTGACCGATTTGGTAGGCACGTGCGGGATCATAGACGCGAGCATCTTGGTAACGCTGGCGAAGAGTTGCTACTTCTGTGTTAATACGTGACTCGATAAGTACACGGGTTAATGTTTCTGTATCGAGAGGAGTTTCTCGTTCCAGTAGCAGATTCGTCAGATACTCAATGTCGTCTTTTTCAACCGTGAAATTACGCGCCCAGTGATGGCTTGGCATCATCAAGGTTTAGATTCTCCAGATGGTTAAGCGGGGGAATTGTAGCAAAGTAAATTTTAGTTTGAACCTTAATTATACTTTACATCATGCACCCCATGCAAGCGTTGGGTTGACCACTGCATACCCGTAGTATATACTTACCCCTCGTAGTCATTATACAAGCAAAATGAGGTAACTACCGCATGTCAACCAAGCGGACATATCAACCCAAAATCCGTCGTCGTAAGCGCGTTCATGGCTTCCGCCAGCGCATGCAAACCGCGAAGGGTCGTCAAGTGATCTCACGTCGTCGTCGCTCAGGCCGTCACGTTTTGAGTGTGACCCCGAACCATGTTAAAAAGGTCAACTGGAAAGCCTAACCTAGCGTTATTATGATGGAACGGCGCTTCCGACTTCGCCGCACTGAAGATTTCGCCCGACTGCGTCAAGAGGGAACCACAACTCAAAACCGATATGTGTTGATGAGCCGAATGCCAAATGGCTTGATACATAATCGCTATGGTTTGGTGACATCTGGACGAGTGGGTGGGGCAGTGGTACGAAATCGGACCCGCCGTTTGTTGCGTGAAGTCATTCGTGTACTCAATCCGCAACTTCGTAGTGGGTTCGACGTAGTAATTGTTGTTCGTCAGCCACTTGTTCAGCAACCCTTTGACGCTGTAAGTCGTATAGTGACTGAGATGTTTCGTCAGGCGAATTTAATGTTAGTGGAAAGCAGTGAAGGGTGAAAATTGTAGCATTAGCGATGATTCGTTTTTATAAGCGTTTCATTTCCCCGCTTCTGCCGCCATCCTGTATCTATGAGCCGACCTGCTCCATGTATATGTACGAAGCGATAAACCGTTTCGGTGTCATTCGTGGCGGTTGGATGGGCGTAAAGCGTATCGCACGCTGCCACCCATTTCATGTAGGTGGTTACGACCCTGTACCCGAGCTTGAGGAGTAATGTGTTGAATATCCGGCAGTTTTTTGCGCGCCCGACCTTATGGGGCGCTCTTGTATTGTTTAGTCTGGCTGTGGCTGGTTGCGGACCTGCGCCACTTGGTACAGGCTGGCCTTCGCTTAGTCTCTTGAACAACGTTTGTGACGGTAAAACCACTAAAACCATTGTGGTCGCTTACAATGACCGTATTGTTCAGGTCAATCCCGCAGATGGTACGTCTGTTGTTTTGAAAGACGGAAATTGCGTTAACCGTCCCCCCGATGATGCGGGAAAGCTTCGTGCTTGGGATTTCCGCCCAACGGGCAACAAGCAGTTCTTTGTCGCGCCCTTGCCTCTTGATGACGGGAAGATGTTGGCGATTTCTTACGACCAACGCCTTTATACGATTGATACCACACTCGCTCAAGCGACGGTTGCCGATGGACGGACGATTGACGGATATTCCGGTCACGCTGTTACCGATATGGTAGCCTCTGCTGATTTCATATATGTCGCCCTCAATGCTAAAGACGTAGTAGCCCTTGATCGCAATACATTGGATGTCAAGTGGAAAGCGCCGACCGATCATGGTGTGTGGGCCAAACCTTTGCTGGTTGACGACACACTCTATTTTAATTCCTTGGATCACTTCCTCTATGCCGTTGATGCCAAGACTGGCGCTCAGAAGTGGAAGCTTGATTTGCAAGGCGCAGTGACCGGCACGCCGCTTTTTGCCAATGGCAAACTCTATATTGGTAGTTTTGCCCGCCAGCTCTTTGAAATTTCGACTGACGGTAAAATCCTCAATCAGAAACCAACCAGTGATTGGGTCTGGGGAACGCCGGTAATTGATAACGGTATTCTCTACGTTGGCGATTTGGGTGGTAGTCTCTACGCATTTGATACCGCCAATAATCTCCAACAAGTCTGGGTTCAAAAGGTGGCAGCCGGAGCAATCCGTGCGACTCCACTTATTGTTGGTGATGTGATTATCGTCGGTGCGCGTGACCAAAAACTCTATTGGTTGAAGCGTACTGACGGCACTCCAATCAATGGTTCGGATGGAAAACCCTTGGTGCGTGAATTGACAGCACCTATTCTTTCCGATCTTTTGCTCATCCAGCCGGGGGATGGCGTGGATATTCCCAAACCGTATATCGTTGTCAGTACGACTTCGACGACTCAGTTACTGGTGGCTTATACACTGGATAACGGCGAGTCGAAATGGTCTTACAATTTCCAGTAAAGCCGAGGGAGCCTTTTATCCATGTGGGATCTAATCCTTAACCCGTTTATCACTGCGCTGACTGTCTTATACCAGTTATTCAACAGTTCAGTGATTGCTATCATTCTGTTTACTGTCCTCATACGCCTGATAACGTATCCGTTGACGGCACAACAGACACGCGCTTCTAAGGCTATGGCCGAACTTCAGCCTGAATTGAAGAAAATTCAGGATAAGTACAAGAATGATCGCGAAAAGCTGTCGCAAGAACAGATGAAACTCTATCGTGAGTACGGCGTAAATCCGGTAGGTGGTTGCTTACCGCTGATTATCCAACTCCCGATCTGGATTGGTTTGTATCAAGCCATTTCGCACGCGTTGGCTGCGACACCCCTTCAACTTCTGGATTTGTCTGGTCGTTTCCTTGTCCCCGGCCTGGATCACCTTGTACCATTAAACAACGTTTTCTTGGGCATGGATTTGACTCAGGCACCTACTGCCAATCCTACCTATGCCTTGATTTTTCCGGTATTGGTGCTCATCACTTCGTATTTGCAATCCAAGATGATGACCCCCCCCACTGCACCATCTGAAGATGGCAAACCGAATCAAGCGGCTGCCATGACACAGTCAATGACCACTATCATGCCATTGATGATGGGTATGTTCTCGCTGTCATTTTCGGTGGGTCTCTCGGTATATTTCATCGTCTCCAATGTCATGGGTATCGTACAGTATGCCCGTAACAGCAAGACCAAGTTCACTTGGGCTAGTTTGTTGCCCTTTAAGTTGCCTAGAGGTGGTGCTAAATCCGTACCTGTGCCGGTTGGCCCCGGTGGCAAATCGACTCTTAAAGCCAAGTTGGAAGCCGAGCGCGCCGTTGGTCTGATGTCCGGTACAACCATTACCGACGACAGTGACAGCGAATCAAAATCGGATGGGAAGGCTTCCGAACCAAGGGTAAAATCGCCCAAGGCGAAACCCGCTAAATAAATTGTTATGTGGCAGCAACGGCAGCCGCACTCTTGTTTGCAACAAGGATTTAATTCATGAGTTCTGAACGCTCCATCGAAACGACGGGCGAAAGCGTAGAAGAAGCTATCAGCAAAGGGCTGGCAGAATTAGGCGGCGTATCGCCCACCGATGTCATTGTCGAGGTATTGGAAGAACCCAGTCGGGGCATGTTCGGGCTGGGCGCTAGACCCGCACGCGTTCGTCTGCAATTGTTCCGTACACCAGCACCGGCGACACCCACACCGGTATCAACGTCCGTGTCTGCTCCCACGCCTGTTGCGCCCTCGAATCCCACGCGCGAAAAACAAGAGCAGGAAGAATCCTTTACGGCTGAGGTCGATGAAGATGAAGGAATTTCTCTTCTGGAAGACATGCAGGAAGTCACCGACGAAGCCCTGCTCGATGAAGATGTGCGGGTAGCCAAAGTTGTTCTCGGTGAACTGCTGGATAAGATGGAAATTCTGCGTCCAGTAATCATCGTTCGCCGAGCCATAAAAGCCGAAGAGGGCGAAGGCAATCCTTGGCTTTTGGATATTACTGGCCCCAATCTGAACGCGCTGATTGGTCGTCGCGGTGAGACTCTGAATGCCCTTCAGTATATTACGCGCTTGATTTCCAGCCGTGAACTGCAACACCGTGCCAACATTGTCGTGGAT
>JACDGI010000277.1 GCA_013821665.1 Anaerolineae bacterium | reverse complement strand
GCTGGTCGTCGTCATCATCGGATTGTTCCGGTGCAAAATAGGCCCATAATGCGTCCGCTTTTTCGGGGTACTTTTCGAGCCACTGAGAGGGTTTCATGAGGTGCGTTTTGTATACGGCTGCCGAGTAATGACGCAGTTCCTCGGTCATGCCTGATCTAGACGCGATATGTTCATCAATTAACCGTATGAGACGGTTGCCTAATGGTGTCAGGTGTTGGTTTTCTACAAAGGTTGTCATATTAGGCTTGTTGGATAACGGCATCGGTCATCCAGCAATCGCGATAAGGTTCTTCGTCTTGCTTGGAAAGCACGAAGGCATAAACCGCGTTTTCGCCGTTGGTGTGGATGATGCGGACGGCTTGCTGCGCTGTGCGGCCTTTGACGATCATCAAACTAAATTCCGCCCGTTCGAAGCCAATCAGCAGATTATAGGCTGGTGTTTTCACTAACTTGATAAAGTTTGAAATCGGACCGGTGATAATTTTATTGCCGGGTGAGGCAAAGTTGAAACAAATACGTATGCCTGTATTGTCTCGTGAGAGGTCATTATTTTGCAGTCCTTCCAGTTGAATCTTCACTATTTGATCGGGTGTGAGTTCAGGATTCGGTTGTATGGCTGCAAGTTGTTGATAATGATAATCCATTGTTTTATGCTGCCTTTCTCGCCCACACCACATACAGCGGATTGGCTTGGGGCGGATAGCCTTCTGCGGGGTTCGTTTTTTGTGCGGTTAAGTCTGTCCACTTGGCCGATAGCTGAAAATATTGACCGACCAGCGCAATATGCTGCTCATCACTTGAGGTAAGCCAGATAGCGACGGCTTTATTGGGGAAACAGCGGTTCGAGAATGAGACGATGAATACGCCACCCGGCTTGAGGACGCGGTTGACCTCCGCAAATACGCTCACAGGATCAGTCAGATATTGAACCGAAACGGTGCAGGTCACCGCATCGAACAAATTGCTTTCGTAAGGCAGGGTAGGATTCTGGTTGAGGTTATGTACCACATATTTGTCGAGTTGGTCGTTATCGCGCATTTCATCAGTATTCATACCCAAGCCCACCACGCGCGATGGTTTTAATTCCGGCGGATAGTGTGAGCGCCAACTGCTCATCAAATCAAGATAGGTGCCACCGACAGGCAGCAAACCTAGATAGACATCCTTGAGTGCGCTGATGGCGTTCGCATCAATATGAACCACTTTGCGTGGCGAGCTGTAAAAGAAACTATCATCACTCATATCCTGCCGTTCGAAAAAGTCAGCAGGGAAGCCATTAGTCGACATAGCCATCTCATCAATAAAGATTGTTTAATCGTGCTGATTATAGGCTATTCATTTGAGTAGTACATGAGTGATTTTTATTTTTCCGTCACCATCCGTTTTAGCTCATATAATTTTGTCAGGGCTTCGAGCGGACTCAGATTATCGACCTCTAATTTTCGTAAGGCTTCCACTGCCGGACTGATGGTTTCGGCAAACATTTTAAGCTGTCCGGCTTCCTCGCGCGCTTTTTGTTTTGGTGAGGCGGCAGGGGCTGGAACGGTTGTCGGCAGTTTGAAATCGCTGCCTTGCGACTCTAAATGAAGAAGTAACTCACGGGCGCGTTCGACCACCGGGCGGGGCATCCCCGCTAACTGGGCGACATGAACGCCATAGCTGCGATCTGCACCACCGGGAATCACCTTGTGCAAGAAAATAATATCCTCACCGTCTTCGCTGACTGCCACGTTAAAATTGCGTGTGCGTGGGAGAATGTTGGGCATTTCGGTGAGTTCGTGGTAATGCGTGGCGAATAAAGTGCGGCAGTTCAGGCGCGGGTTATTGTGAATGTGTTCAACCACTGCCCGCGCAATGGCTAGGCCATCGTAGGTGGATGTTCCACGTCCCACTTCGTCCAAAATCAGCAAACTACGGTGGCTGCTGCCGGAGAGTAAGCGTGCGGTTTCCACCATCTCGACCATAAATGTACTTTGTCCGGCGTGAATTTCATCCTGTGCGCCGATGCGGGCGAAAATGCGGTCAACGAGGCCAATCGTCGCTTCGTCTGCCGGTACAAAACTGCCAATTTGTGCCAAGAGCGTAATAATGGCGACCTGCCGAATGTAGGTGGATTTGCCCGACATGTTGGGGCCGGTGATGATGTGGATGCGTGAATTGCTGTCGAAATGGGTGTCGTTGGCTACATAACGGATGCCATCATCCAAGAGCTTTTCAACGACCGGATGCCGACCATCCTTGATGACCAATACATCGTCATCAGTTAGGGTTGGACGGATATAGCCTTCACGCACGGCGACTTCCGCCAGCGAAAGCAGGGCATCCAAATGTGCAACAGCGCGTGCGGTTTGGAGCAGACGAGGCGCGGACTGAGCAATCGACTTGCATAAATCCTCAAACAACTGGCGTTCGACCTTCAGAATTTCTTCTTCGGCGTTCAGCACCAACGTTTCATATTCTTTGAGTTCGGGCGTGATGTAACGCTCTGCATTGACCAGCGTTTGCTTACGGATGTAGTCCGATGGCACTTTTTCAGTGTTGGCGTGACTGACTTCAATGTAATAGCCGAAGACTTTATTGAAGCCAACTTTGACACTGGCAATACCTGTACGCCGCCGTTCCTGCGGTTCGAGGTTGGCGATCCAGTCGCGGGCTTCGCGGGTGGCATTAAGAATATCATCTAGTTCTTTGGCATATCCGGGACGAATTGCACCAATCGTATTCAATACTGCCGGTGGTTCATCGTTGATAGCACGGTTCACATGATCACTGACATCATCGCAAGCGTGCATGGTTTTGATCAGTGCGGCCAGTGATGGTGTTGGCTCGATCAACTTTTGGATGTGCGGCACAATGTCCAAACTGTCTTTGAGGCCGAGTAAGTCGCGCGGGCCAGAGCGCCCAACGAGCAAGCGATTGGTTAGCCGCTCAATATCGGAGATGCCTTTGAGTGCGGTTCGCAGTTCGGTTCTGAGAACCTCATCAGCAGCGAGTGCTTCTACGGCATCCAAGCGGGCATTGAGCCGGTTCAGTTCGAGCAGCGGTTGACTAATCCATGTGCGTAAAAGTCGTGCGCCCATCGCAGTTACGGTGCGGTCAAGGGTACTGAGCAAACTGCCTTCAACTTTGCGGCTGCGGATGGTTTCGGTTAACTCAAGGTTACGGCGGGTAAAAGGATCCAGCACCATAAAGCTGGCGGTGGAGTAGGCGCGTATGGTTGTGAGCTGCGCCAGACTGCTGCGCTGTGTGTCGCGGACATACTGTAGAACGGCTCCTGCGGCACGGACTGCGGCGGGCATTTCACCCAAGCCGTAACCGTCGACGGTGCGAGTATGGAAATGCTGCGTCAATGCACCCTCGGCATTGGCTTTCTCGAAGTGCCAATCAGGAAATGAACTCAGATGGATGCCTTGCGGCAAGGATACCCCGCGTTCGACCCAAGCAGCCGGCATAATCACTTCGCGTGGCGATAGGCGTGCTAGTTCTTCCAACACGAGTACACCCGCATTCTCACCTTCAAGCTGTGTCGCGGCGAATTCGCCTGTTGAAATATCGACATAGGCGAGTCCGGCGCGTGTCCATTGACCGCTAGCGACATCACCAATCGGCATAATACCCATTAAATAATTCGATTGAGCCTCAAGCAGCAGTTCCGGTTCAATCACGGTACCGGGTGTAATGACGCGTGTTACTTCACGATCTACGATGCCGCGTCCGTCTGGTTCGCTCATCTGCTCACAGACCGCGACATGGTAGCCTTTTTCGATGAGGCGAGCGACATAGCCTTCCAGCGCGTGATGCGGAACACCGGCCATCGGCACACGTTCGTCTTTACTGGTTGGACGACCCGTGAGTACCAAATCCAGTTCGCGGGCGGCGACTTCCGCATCGGCATCGAAGGTTTCGTAAAAATCGCCTAGTCTGAAAAATAGGATACAATCTGGATATTGTTTTTTGATGGCGAGATATTGTTGGCGAAGCGGTGTAACACGCGCCATAAAGATAATCCTAATGTTGTTATGGGGTCTGGATAAAGTTACCCTGTAATTTTAACGAATCTTGAACATCCGTTCAACTGCAAGCGTTTATCATACTCTCTAAAACTGAATTCAGGAGCATATTTTTTCATGTCCGAAGCTATTATTGCGGTTGATTTGGGCGGTACGCGCATCCGTGCGGCACGGCTTAATCAAAATTTAGAATTTGAAGCCCGTGAGGAAACACTTACTGAAGATGAACGCGGCTTAGAAGATACGCTTGAACGCTTTAAAAATATGGTACGGGCTGTGTGGCCGACTGATGGCACACCGGTGACTGGCATTGGTGTGTCTTCACCGGGGCCGCTGAATCCGATTACGGGGGTGATCGTCGCACCGCCTAACCTCAAAGGTTGGCACAACGTTCCGCTAGGCGATATTTTGCACGAGACTTTTGGTGTTCCAGTTTATATTGGCAATGATGCCAATGTGGCGGGATTAGCCGAAACGATTATGGGGGCGGCGCAGGGTTATCGACACGTTATTTTTATGACCGTGAGTACGGGAATCGGCGGCGGCATTATTTCTGACGGGAAAATGATACAGGGCAAGAATGGACTGGGAGCGGAAGCGGGGCATATCATCATTCAATCCTCGCCTGAACCGGTGCGGCTTGAACTCGAAACCGCTGGCCCGTATCTGGCTTTGAAGGCCAAAGCACAGATCGAAGCGGGGAAACAATCCGTTATCAAGGATATGGTCAATGGCGATCTCAGCCAAATTAGCGGCGCAACTGTGGGGAAGGCGGCAAAAGCGGGTGATCCTCTGGCACTCGAAATCGTGCGCGAGGCGGGGCATATTTTGGGTCTTGGTATGGTGAGTTTGCTGCATCTGTTTAACCCTGAAATTCTGGTGTTTGGGGGCGGTGTCAGCGATAACCTTGGTGAACTGCTATTTGCACCCATGCGTGAGTCTATTCAAAAGTATTGTATTGACGATTCTTATTGGCGGGACTTGCAGATTAAATCGGCTGCACTCGGCGAAAACGTCAGTATTTTCGGGGCGGCTGCGTTGGTGATTACCAAGGGCGGCGTAACCGATGTGAACGAGGCGATTACGCACCTCAAAACGGTCTGAAATTCGGTTCGCAAGAAATATAATAGAAATATCCGTGCATACTATTATTCGTGATGTGTGTAGTGCTACAATCGCTCTATGTTAATGCTACCTGACTTCCGAGTACGCCAGCGCGATTTTCTCCTTGAAATCTCACGCGCAATGACCGCCCAGCTTGATTTGGCTGAGGTGCTGCGTTTGGTATTACATGCCTCGACGGTGATGTTGGCGGGTAAGGTAGGTTTGGTGGCGCTGCGTGATGCTAATAACCATTACACTATTCATGCGACGCTGGGTGTTGAGGCCGAACATTTACCCGAACTGAACCAACATCTTGACGAGATGGTTGGCAGTTCTAATTGGGGTTATGATCGCGATTTTATTAATACTAAATTGAACCAGATGGCGATTTCGCTCGATCGCACTCTGCGTCAGTCGCTCTTTTTGCCGTTGGTGATTGCTGAAGAACCGGTGGGATTGCTCATTATTTTTCGGTCATATTGGGTGCAGCCCACCGAGAACGATCAGCAGATTCTCCAGAGTTTCGCCGATCAAGCGGCGATTGCCGTTCATAACGCGCAACTTTACGCGAGTATCAGCCATGAGCGCAAGCAGCTTGCGGCCATCCTTGATTACAGCGCGGATGGTGTGATGATGCTTGATCCGCAGTTGCGGATACTAGGGTTCAATCTGGCACTTGAGCGGATGACCGGCTGGGCAGTGGCAGACGCTATGGCTCAAAATCATGATACGGTCATTACATGGAAGCGCCTCGAACGCGGTGATCTGCGACAGGCGCTTGATGAAGGTTGGCCGTTCCGCATGGCGAAAGATGCTCCTTTAGAAACGCTGTATGTCGAAGGGGATTTGCTGCGTCGTGATGGTATGACGCTGAGCGTCGGTATCACCTATGCGCCTTTGTTGGCGGATGATGGCACACTGATGAATGTTGTCGCCAACGTGCGTGATATTACGAATTTCCGGCGTGCTCAAGAGATGCAAAATGTTTTCATCTCAACCGTATCACATGAGTTAAAAACGCCGGTGGCGCTCATCAAAGGTTACGCGGGGACTCTGCGGCGCGAAGATGCGACATGGGATCCACAGGTCATCCGCGACAGCTTGGAAGTCATCGAGGACGAGGCGGATCGTTTGACGGCACTGATCGAAAATCTTTTGGCGGCCAGTAAATTACAGGCTGAGCGGATGCGGTTGGATATTGGTGACGTTCAGATCGACCAACTGGCTGCGAATGTGGTTGAGCGCTTTAAGACCCAAACCACCAAACATAAATTTGCGCTGACTTTTCCCAAGGATTTTCCCATCATTCATGGTGATGAAGTTAGGCTGCGGCAGGTTTTAGATAACCTCGTCAGCAACGCCATTAAGTATTCGCCGGATGGTGGTACAATCACGCTCGGTGGGGAAGTAGATGATCGCTACGCGACGATTTTTGTGCGCGACCAAGGTGCAGGTATTCCTGAGGGCGAACAAGAACACGTTTTTGAGCGCTTTTACCGCGTAGATGGGCCATTAAGCAAAAAGACTAAAGGTACGGGATTAGGCTTGTATCTGGCAAAGGCCGTGGTTGAGGCGCACGGTGGCAGCATACGAGTCAAAAGTAAACCCGGCAGTGGCTCAACTTTTTACTTTACCATTCCTCTATAATCGAATAACCTTCTCGGAGTTCTGATGCCTAAGACTATGCAAACTACAATTCAATGTGTTAATTGTCGTCAGCCTATTCGCGCGACAATCCAAAGTGTGGTTGACCCCGCACAAAACCCTCAAGCGAAGATCGCGCTGCTGGGTGGCAACATTAATATGGTGCAGTGCCCGAACTGCGGCACACCGAACAGCGTGCTTGCGCCTCTGCTCTATCACGACGCTTCAAAAGAACTGCTGATTTCTTATGTGCCGATGGAATTGGGTTTGCCCAAGGATGCGCAGGAAAGAGCCATCGGTGAAATGATGCGCGAAGTCACGAGCGGCCTAGCACAAGGCGCGTTCAAGGCTTATTTGCTGCAACCCCGACAAGCGCTGACGATGCAGGGTTTGATTGACCAAGTGCTGCAAGCGGACGGTGTAACACCGGAAATGATGAAGGAACAGCGTGACCGTGTGAAACTGGTCGAGACCTTCATGCAGTCGCCGCCGGACTTGTTGCCGCAGTTAGTCCAACAAAATGACGCCAAAATCGACGCGCAGTTTATTCAGACGATGACACTGGTTATTCAGCAGTTATTGGGTGAAGGTCGTGAAGAAGTTGCCGAGCAGGTGGCTTATATCCAGAATCAGATTGTCGAACTTTCAAGCTTCGGCAAGCAGTTGATGGAGCAAAATCAGGCACAAGAAGCGGTCATCGCCGAAGTGGCGGATGCCGTCAATGCGTTGGGGCCAGAAGCTCAACGTTCCGATTTCCTACAATTGGCAATCACTTATATGGGCGATGAGCATCGTTTACAGGCGCTGGTTGGTTTGGTACGGCCTGTGTTCGACTATGGTTTCTTTGAGGAGATGACGGCCTATATTGGTAAGGCTCCGGCGGGAGATCGTGCTCAACTTGAAGGTTTACGTGATATGTTAGCGCAATTGACGGCGATGGTTGACCAACAAGCCCAAGCGGCGCTGCAAGAAGCCGTTGGTTTACTGCGCGTGATAATCAGCAGCCCGAACCCTGACGAGGTCATTCAAGCCAATTTACCGATGATCGACCAAACCTTCCTGCAAGTCCTTTCCGCCAATATTCAGGAAGTAACCAAGCGCGGTGATCTTAATGCCAGCGCTAAACTGAAGGACATCTATAACCGGATTGTGTCAGCGCTGCAAGCCAGTATGCCGCCAGAATTGCAGTTCATCAATCAACTGTTGAATGCACCTAATGACGATGAAGTGCGGACGATGATCGCGCAACATGCGGGTGAATTTGGCCCACCGTTGTTGGGGGCGATTGATGCCGTTGAACAGCAGCTCGCAGGGCAGGGCGACCCTGCGGTGATGCAGCGTTTTGAGTTGGTTCGTCGTGAGGCCACCCAAGCGCTGGCTTAATGAATGTTTGATGATAGGGTGGCTTATGGCTGCCCTTTTCTTGAGTTTTTTGACCACTTTAACCTACATTTCTCTCTGGTTTCTGGCCTTTCTCCCTCCGCTTACCCCACGCGCTGCCTCCGTTTCTAATCATATCGCTGCCATATCCCCTACTAGCAACGCTTCTGATTTGGTACAATCTGCAAACTGAAAGCCTATTTAGGCGTGGCGCGTATAAGAACGCGGTTCGGTGTTGTAGATTCGATAATCTGGAGAATATGACTAATGCAACGATTTTCACGCTATCTCGTAGGGGCAGCCAGTGTGCTGGTTATGGCACTCGCGGTACTGCTGCTCTCACTCCCGGCCACTGCGGTTACGGCACAAGCGCCGACTGCAACCCCTAATGACCCGATATGGCGCGGCTTCTCAGCCTCACGAGATGCTATCCAGAAGGCGCGTAAGGTCGATCTGACATTGGTCAGCAAGTGGGAATTTGAAGAAAGCAGTTGGGATGGTTCAGGCGGCCTTGATAATTGCGTTGACCTTCCTGATATTACACAAGCTCGTAAAATTTATTATGGTTGGACTTATACTCTGACCAGTATGAGCGGCAAGGTTTTTCAGACGCATGTGAGCTATGACCTGAAAGAAATCGCCGTTTGCGACCATGTTAGTAACGGTGCGCCTCCTACTCCGGTTGCTGGTGGCACACCGAACCCTGCTTTGCCACCACCAGTTGCTGGTTCGGCGGCTGTGGGTGGTTTCGAATTGGGGGGGCAGGCGCAGGATATGAGCTTGAACACCTTCGGCTTGATGAAGCGTGCTGGCATGACATGGGTCAAACAGCAGGTGACTTATAACGCGGGCGACAGCGGCAGCAAGGTCGGCGGCCTCGTTACAGTGGCTCATTCAAACGGCTTTAAGATTTTGTTGAGCATCAAGGGCGACAAGGGTGCGCTGGGTGCTGGTTTTGACGGCTATATTGCTGGTTATGCTGGCTTCGTTGGTCAAGCGGCGGCGACTGGCGCGGATGCAATTGAAGTCTGGAATGAGCCGAACATTGACCGTGAATGGCCGAATGGACAGGTTAACGGCGGCACATATACCAAGATGTTGGCCTCGGCATTTAACGCTATTAAGTCCAGTAATGCCAATACGATTGTCGTAAGTGCTGCGCCTGCGCCGACCGGTTTCTTCGGTACGGCAGGTTGTACGGCAGCCGGTTGTAACGATGATACATTTATGACTCAGATGGCACAGGCTGGTGCGGCAAGCTACCTAGACTGCGTTGGCTTGCACTATAACGAAGGCGTTATTCCTCCGGGTCAGGCCAGCGGCGATCCGCGTGGTGGATACCCCACATACTACTTTGGTTCGATGCTGGCTCGTGGTTATAACCCGTTTGGTGGTAAACCAGTATGCTTCACCGAACTGGGTTATGTCTCACCTGAAGGT